>JASJDB010000267.1 GCA_030065315.1 Xenococcaceae cyanobacterium MO_167.B52
GGAATGACCGAAGGGAATACTTTAGTGCCTTTAGGGCTAAATTCTGCATTCTAAATTCCCACAAATTTAAAGTGTTATATCTAAACAGGATTTAGTATATTATCCTAGTTTCTGACATGGTTTTATAAGTTATAGATTTAATATAATACAAAATTTACTTGTCAAAAGCTGTATTGAGTAACTATGTTTTAGTTGTTGTCAAGAGTTACAGTATTCTTGTATTCTGTATCCAGTCAATATTTTTAGATAAAAAACCATCAACTATTAATAAATATGTTTAAAGCCTCTTTTGCTAATCGTTTACTACTCACTAAACCACTAATTCCTCGTAAAAAACTAATATCTGATATTATTCTGATTGCTTTACTAAGTGGTCCAGTAGCAGCACCTTTCTTGGCAAGTTTACCAATGTTTCCTTTCGGAATAATTGCCAAGATAATTTACTTTATGGGCGGTATTGTTTGCCCTCAACCAGAAATGGGATTAATGCTATCTCCTCCCCATTTATTAGCAGTGTGTATGCGTTGTTATGGATTACTATTAGCTCTTTTAACTACTAGAGTGATTTATAGTTTTAATCGAGGAAAAGGATTTTATTGGTTGCATCAATATCGTTTTACAGGAGCTGCGATCGCAACTTTTTTAACCTCTGCCTATCTGGCAGAAATGATCGCTCAAACTTTAAACTTGTGGGAATATAACAACATAATTGTAACAATATTCGGCTATGTAGCTGGTTTAGGAATCGGCTTGTTTGTAACACCAGTTTTGTATCGTTCTAATTAAGCCTAAAAAAGCCTACACCGATTATAGAAAGAAACGATGTAGGCTCTTAATAATTGATTAGATGCTACAGAATAAGGGTAATAAGAGGTCTTATTACCCTTTGCCAATCTCCAATCCCTAAAAGATAAATCTACACCTCATAGGGTGCTTTACCAGAGAATTTGATAGTTGATGGCTGAGGATTGTCGCCAATCTTACGGTCTTTTTTACCGTGGTATTCGCGACCTTCATTAACTTTTTCAGGGAAAACTCCATCTGCTGGATGGAGATATTGAGTTTCACCGCTGGGGTAAACTCGATAGATTTTATAATCCTGAATTCTGGGCTTAAATTTAGTTCTAAGTTGAGTACCTAGAGCTAGACATTGTTCTTTGCGAGCAAGATACAAAAGGTTTTCACCTTCATTCATAATTGCTGCACCACCTGTAGGCATTTCAAACACTTGTTCTTTGTTACTAGTCCAAGTGATCGCGTATTTTTCTTCTACCTCAGCTTTAGTCAGTAATCCGCCAGTGCTACCGCCAAATTTTGGCATTTGTCCAGCAAGAGTAATTTCTTCTGTCATAGGAAAATTCTCTCAATTTTATTTAATCTGGGTCTGTAGGGAATGCTATCACCCAGTTTGTTGCCATTTCTAAGCTTCGTCAAGAACTGTAACAGTTTGTTATTTCTGGCTGGTTTTTTATAATGTTCATAGATTAAAATCTATTGGAAAAAAAATTTAATTGATAATATACTATAGTTAATTGTAAGCCTTGCTTGATTGAGTGCTGGCAGCAATACATTCCTTCATAACAAGTCTCATAGTTACCTGTGATTGGGCAGGTAACTTTATTTTTTTATCAGTAAAGTGTGTAATTGTTAGTAGTTAGTGGTTGGTTGTTATCTTAATTAATCATGCCTCGTCTGCCTAAAATCCGATTTGATCGCGGTACTTTGATTCTTCATCCCCCGCCAAGGGGTAAATCGTGGTTAGAATTTGCGACTTGGGATGATCGCATTGAAAAGTTTCGCATTCCTGCTATTTATTATCGTCCTCTGATTGAGGCATTACAGGAAGATGATAAGGCTTTTGTGGATGAGGCAAAAGAATTTTATGCTCTGCAACTGAATGCTGGGTTTGAATATGAACCCTATCCCCATCAGAAAGAGGCTTTATACGCGTGGAAACATCATCAAAGGCAAGGAGTAGTGGTTTTGCCTACTGCTGCGGGTAAGACCTATTTAGCGCAGCTGGCGATGGAAGCTACACCTCGTACAACTCTAATTGTGGTTCCGACTCTAGATTTAATGCATCAATGGTACGCTCAGATCGAAGCAGCCTTTCCCGATGTAGAAGTAGGTTTATTAGGTGGGGGATCACGAGATCGTACTCCCATTTTGATTTCGACCTATCACAGTGCAGCGATCAATGCGGAAACTTTGGGTAATAAATATGCTTTGCTAATTTTTGATGAATGTCATCATTTGCCTACAGATTTTTTTAAAGTTATTGCGGAATATGCGATCGCGCCTTATCGCTTGGGTTTAACGGCAACTCCTGAACGGAGCGATGGGACTCATAAGTTTCTCGATACCTTAATTGGCAGAATAGTTTATCGTAAAACTGCCCAAGAGCTTTCAGGGCAAACTCTTGCCAGTCACAAGGTTGTCCAAATCAAAGTTAAACTATCTGAAAAAGAACAAATGCGCTACGAACAGGCGATCGCAAATAGGAATAAATTTTTGCGTCAGTCGAATATTTCTTTGGGCAGTTTAGAAGGTTGGCAATTGTTTGTTAAAGCTAGTGCGCGATCTTCTCAAGGAAGAACTGCTATGTTAGCTCACCGAGAAGCTAAAGAAATCGCTCTGGGAACTGATGCTAAATTACGCATCTTAATTGACTTAATTACCAAACATTCAGAAAGAATTCTAATTTTCACTAACGATAATGCCACTGTTTATCGCATCTCCCAACAATTTTTAATTCCTGCGATTACCTATCAAACTCCTGTCAAAGAACGCCACGATATTTTGCAACGTTTTAAAACAGGAGAATATCAAACTCTAGTAGCATCTCACGTATTAAATGAGGGTGTTGATGTTCCTGATGCCAGAATTGCTATCATTTTATCTGGTACAGGTTCTAACAGGGAGTATATTCAAAGACTAGGTAGAGTATTACGCAAAGGTGCAACTCCAGATAAACAAGCGATTCTCTACGAAGTAGTTACCGAAAATACCAGTGAAGAAAGAACCTCAGAACGGCGTAGAGGTGAAACTTCTCCGCAAAATCAACAAAAGTATCAGCAGTTATCTCTCGTTCCCAATAAACCTAAACCAGTAAAACGATTAAAAGCAGCAGAAAAGCCAGCTAAATACGAGTTAGAAGATGAATAATATGAGGTAAAACCATACAATAAGAGAATCCCCAGGGACTACTACATCAAAGGGAGATTCACTCAAAGAAAACATTTCTTACAAAAAGTATCTCATGAGTAATATTTCAATCGAAACCGATCTTAAAGAAATTCTCCAAGAATTAAAAGAAGGTCAAAACAAGATTATCGATAAAGTAGAGGCAATTGATAAGAGACTAACTAAAGTTGAGACTAAGCTCGATTCTGAGTTACCAGCTATGCAAAAAAGTATTGATGAAATTAAAGGCTCACAACAAGCTCAAATCTGGACGTTAATCGGCATTCTCATTACCGCAGTAGGTGGATTTTTAGTTGCTGTTGGTAGATTTGTTTTTACCACTAATCCTTAACTTATTCAGATGCTTGCTGCCCAACTTGACCAATAGGGATTAGAGGTAAGTTGACATAGAAAATGCTGCCTTTTTCTAAAACACTTTCTACCCATATATGCCCATCATGCCCTTCAACTATATGCCGACAAATAGCTAATCCTAAACCTGTTCCTCCTTTAGTGCGAGAATCAGAAGCATCTACTTGTTGAAAACGCTCAAAAATACTTTCCAATTTATCTGCTGGAATACCTCTGCCAGTGTCTTGTACTTGGATTTGACAATAGTTAATTGTAGTTACTTTATGCTGTAGGGAATTAGTAACTGTGGTTTTTAACATAACTGTGCTTCCTGGCTTAGAAAACTTAATCGCATTGCTTAATAGATTAGTCAAAGTTTGTAGAATTCGGTCGGGATCCAGATTCAGATTGACATTGGATGATTCTAGTTTTAATTCTATTTCCGCTTTTTCTGCCATTGGTTGCATAACTTGTATTGCCTGGATTAACAGAGTTTTAAGGTCATATTCCACTCTTTGAATACTGATTTTCCCAGACTTCATCCTTTCCAAGTCGAGGATATCGTTAACTAGTCGGATGAGACGTTCGGTATTGCGAATGGCTACGTTCAAAATTTGCTGACCGCGATCGCTTAATGTCCCCAATTGTCCAGAGTTTAACAGGTCTAATGCGCCAATAGTGGAAGTCATAGGAGTACGCAATTCATGACTGACTAGGGAAATAAATTCATTTTCTAACCGCTTGCGTTCGGTAATATCGTTCATAATTTGTAGAGTACATTGAACTCCCTCTAATTCAATTAATTCCATAGAAAGCAAAACAATTTTAGTTTGTCCCGACTTGGTACGAAATTCTAGTTCTTGATTGTGAACAAAACCCTGAGACTGGGACTTTTCCAGGCTTTTATGGTATATCTCCAGGGCAGACTGGGAATAAATTTGCTCCAGGGTATAATCTACTACTTCTGAGGCGAGATAGCCACTCATTTGCAAAAAGCTATGATTAACTTCTACAAACTGCCCTTGTGCTACAGTCGCGATCGCAATAGGATTAGGACAAGCTCGAAAAGCTTTAGCAAATTTGGCTTCTGCTGCGGTTTTTCTCGCAATTTCTTGTTTTAATTGAGTATTTTGTTGTTGGAGTTTGAGTTGTAAGTTACGAATTGTCAGATGAGTATCTAGTCTGGCTAAAACTTCTTCTACCTGAAACGGCTTGGTAATATAGTCCACACCACCCATTTGAAAAGCTTTCACTTTATCAAATACATCTCCCAAGGCACTGATAAAAATCACGGGAATATTACGAGTTTTTTCATCGGCTTTCAAATGCCGACAAACTTCATAACCATTCATTTCAGGCATTTTCACATCCAGCAAAATCAAGTCTGGTGGGGCAGCTTTGGCACCTCGTAGTGCAGTAGAGCCTTTAGTTACACTGCGTACCTTATAACCCCTTTCTGTTAGTATCTGAGATAGTAGGGCTAGGTTTTCTGGAGTATCATCGATCGCCAAAATGTCAGCTTTGGGGATTTTAACTGGATCTGTTGACATGGGTTTTTCAACTACTAAGAGTATAGTCTTAAGGCTATACTCTTAGACTAGAAAAAAAGGATGGACAATGCCATCCTGATAATTGAAATTTAGATATTATTTCACAGCACAACAACTAGACAATAACAAAAAATTCTTCATTGCTGAGAGAATCGGCATTAATGTTGTTGAAAATAGCTAATTCACTATCATTCACAGCAATTACTGCACCTAAGTCACTGTCAGTAAAAGTAAGGTCACTGAAACTAATACCCAAACCAGCAACTCCGATCACATCTTCTCCAGTAGTAAAGTCAGTAATGACGTTAGCTGTTTCCGGAATATCTGCATTAGCAATCCAGAACTGATCTGCACCTGCATCGCCAGTAATAGTATTATTACCACCAGAAACTGCAAAAAATTGATCATCTCCTGCCCCGCCAGAAAAGCGATCGCCTGTACCTAAGATTAAAATGTCATCTCCGTCCGTAGCATAAATACGATTACCACCTCCGCTAGCAATAGCGTCAATCAAATCGTTTTCTGCACCAGTAAAGACTAACTCATTGCTGCCAGTTACTTCGATAGTATCTTCACCTAAACTACCGAAAATAGGTTCAACTTGTGTAGGCTCTGGTTCAACTGGGGTTTCAATGGCTACCTCTTCTGGTGCAACACCAAAGAGAGTCTGATACATAATCCGATACATATCAGTGTTATCTACAGTTGATGTTAAAAGATCGGAGTTTAAACCGTAGGCTTTAGAAACAATGCTTCCAGCTACGTCAGTAGTACTAGCATAAGTTATACCAAAATTGAAGCTGTCTCCATCTGCATCAGGTGCGCCAGTGGTAAAGGGAGCAGTATCATTACCAGTAGTTCCATCGAGAGGAACAGGAATCCCATCCGCATCGGGAGCAAAGGAAGCAAGGGTAGATTGAATTCCAATTGTACCTACAGTTTCACTATCAGCACTAACATCAATTACTTCTAAACCACCAGCATCACTATCCGCAGCAGTGAGAATCAGAGTATTGGGATTAATGTTATTGACGAAGTCTTGTGCTACTCCAATCGCAGCATCAGCTCTTAAAGTAGCTTCAACTGCTCCTGCACCATTATTATCATTGGGGAAATTATCAGAACCTTCTTCTTCTAAAACCACCATGAAGCCGTCTTCAGCCTTAGCAAATTTATCTAACTCTAAGGTAGCTTCCAGCATTTCAGCAACAGTAGGAGGATTTTCGTTCCCTGGTTGACCGTAGAGAATTAACTCTCCATTTTCCTTAACGAAACCTTCTTCAACTAAAGTTGCTTCGGGTTCATCATTGTAAGTATCTTCGGCAGCAAAAATACCCAGTACCTTATCTTCATCAACAGATAAGCTTTCTAATTCCTCACGAGTATAAATAACGGTGTAACCCATTGCCTCTGCTTCTTCAATCAGGTTACGTCCATCTTCCCGGATACCTTCTTCACCAAAACGTCCGACCGTACCGATAGGTAAATAGTGAATTTCACCACCCCCCATAATCACATCAACCCCAGATTCAACAATTTCTAAGGTGATACCAGTAACATCACGACGGCTTTCTACATCAGCCAAGAAAACACCAGTACCAGGTTCAGCAATAAAACCAGAGTTAATTACTGCTGTGGGCTTACCAGCAGCGATCGCTTCTTCCATAATAGTTGTACCTTCGCGACCTGAAAGGGAGGTATAGGGATTACCCTCTTCGTCCAGACCGTAGCTACCAGCAAAAGGTTTAATTCCGAAAGCGTGAACTACTGCACCGCCGTTAGATGTAGAGACAATGCGATTGTCCATGTGTCCCAGATAGACCCCAGCATCAGTCATATTATCCCAATTAAGTCTGCCATCAGCACCTACTGAAGCAAACCTTGCAGCAGCATAGTGAGAAGGACTAGTACCGTCTGGGTGAATGAAAATAACATTCCCAGTGTCTTTGGTGGGTTCGGGAGGTGGTGTAATACTATCGGGTACACCTGTTGGGGGTGCTAACTCTACATCAAAGAGAGTTTCATACATCAAGCGATAGATACCAGTGTTATCTACAGTTGCAGGGAGTTTTTCCGCATTTAAACCATAGGTTTTAGAAACAATACTTCCTGCTACATCAGGATTACCAGACCAAAGCACCCCAAATTCAAAACTATCACCATTAACATCGGGTGCGCCAGTCACAAAGGGGGCAGTATCGTTACCTGTTGTGCCATCGTAAGGAATTCTAGTGTCAAAAGGAGGTTGAATTCTAGTTGTACCTACAGTTTCAGGATTATCGAAGATATCATCTACTTCTAAGCCACCCCCATCACTATCAGCAGCGGTAATCAGTAAGGTATTGGGATTAATATTGTCAATATAATCTTGTGCTACCCCAATAGCAGCATCAGCCCTCAAAACTGCTTCAATAGTACCCGCAGCATTATTATTGTTACCAAAGTTGTCTGTGCCTTCTTCTTCTAAGACTACAAACATCCCAT
>JASJDB010000268.1 GCA_030065315.1 Xenococcaceae cyanobacterium MO_167.B52
TCAAGGATATCACGAGACAATTACTCGTTTTTATGTTTGCCTAATCAATCGATTTATCCAGCAAGTAGATCGAACGCAACCAATAGATAATTTAGCAGAGGAACTAATTAGTCGTTATGGAGAGCGATCGCTTGTGTGGAATTATTATAGTAAAGATCAGTTAATGTCTAAAACAGCAAGACTATGTTGGGTCGAACCAGACTTAAAACCTTTGGTGATGCCAGAGTTGAAATAAAAGCTTTTTTGTGTGGCTATTTAGCCAAATGGATTTTAGATATCGAAGATTTCCCAACAAATTTAGCTTGCAGCGAGAATTTTATTTTGTGTCCAGGACAATCCTGGACAGAACTGCGCCTAACTTTGAAGACAGGTTTTCAATTTGACTCAAGCTTGTTTCAAAGCCATTGATAGCGATCTGACTGACCAGAGGATTAAGCGGTCACGAAGTGGCAGGCTACGCCTGATCGCGACAGGTAAGCTAACCTCTGGCTATCACTCAATTGATTTTTAAATCAATTCAAAGGGCAATAAAAATAGGTGCAAAAATCACCTACAATCCTAAGTTTCTAAAGAGTTACAAAAATAATAGCAAAGAACTTACTGCTCCAATAGTACAATGAGTAACTCTCATCATGAACAGTAAAAAGTCAGCAATTCTCATAATGAGAATGATAATCATCATTTTACGAATTAGAGTTCTTAAAAATCCAATTTTTTGATGATTAGATTCAATTTGGCTCTTTTATTTCTCATGTAAGCTTTTGGATTTTTGTGTTACATAAAGACTTCTAAAAAACAAGCAGTCAAAAACAGCCTAATTATTCTGGTTTATGAAAATTAGGGAGTTTTTTTGAGATTAATATTGGATTTTTTTAGTTGTTATTAATTTTTTTTACTTACCTTTTTTTAACTTGTATTAACTGGCTCTCTTTCTTCTCCTTCTGTTAAGATAAATATAAATAAATCATGCCAACTCTGAAACCATACATAATTCAACTTTTCGGCTTCATTAAACGTTGATGTTGTAAAAAAGAAGGTGATTGGATAAAGAATACAGAAAAAGCAGATATAACTGCATTTTTTACACTATATTTCTTATTATCTCCTTTTCGATTATCTGGTAATTCCTTTAATTCTTGGTCTAAAAATCCGATTAACTTTTCCGCTTCGATAGTAACAGCTTTTTTCTTCATGTAGTACAGAATCTACTGATCTATCTTTATAATTTAATCGAATCTTGCCCCGAAGCGATCACTATTTCTATTTAACCATTGCCAATTCCAAAGCGAGACAGCTTCGTACTCTCTTCGCGATCGCCAAAATGAGAATTGCTGTATTGGGGCATATCTTCGATTTTATGGCTAATAAGCGACCAAGAATAGATCAAATAGAACCTTACGCTTTCAAAACTCACAGAGATGAACCTTTAACAACAGCTTAACTTTCACTATCCATGAGGAATATCCTATGAAAGTCATTACAAATAAAACTCTCCGTGATAAAAGCCTGGTTTAAAGCCAGGTTTTTTGATTGTTTGGGTTTGGTTTAAAAATAACTTATTTATTAGTAAATAAGTCCTATAATAGACATCGACCAGTTCCTAAATTTAGTGGTGAAACTAATCATATCGAAATATTAAATAATATCTTGAGGTAACGCATTTCTGGATTAATTAGTTTCAGTATATGGGAACCACTACCAACTGTTACTCAGAACGTCGGCTTTTATGCCAGCGTAACGAATGGCATCGGCTAAAACATCGAAAGGAACCATATAGTCGGCCATGAAAATTTTTACGGGCAGGATTTTACAGCGATAGGCAATTCCAGCTACCCCCTCCGTATTGTTTCCCACTGCTGCGGTAACACCAGCACAAGGTGTCCCGTGACTGTCATTCCCCTCCAATCGGTCGTAAGGTGGGGCAAATTGCTGTGGTCGTGGATTGTTATTGTCGTCGTAGAAATTCCAACCATTAACATCAGGATCTCCAGAGTTGGGATTTTGCCAGATATTAGCCTGCAAATCGGGATGTTCGATATCTACCCCGTCATCAATGATGGCAATGGTGATATCTGACGAACCTTGAGTGAAGTTCCAAGCTTCCTCTGCATCGACATCCTCCCCTACTAAACCTCCACCTTGCCCGATGTTGCGTAAATGCCATTGCTCATTGAGCAATTCATCATTGGGCAGGCTGTTTTTCTTCACCTCAGATACGAAGTTCGGTGCTGCAAATTCTGTTAAATCTGATTCTTGATATTTGTTGGCCAAGTTTAAAGTCTCTTGAGGATTTTTAACTCGGAGTAGGTATTGGTTTGGCACGAAACGGTTTTTTTTCGCGATTTCTACTCTGTTCTCTTCATTCAATTTAGCGACCGCTTCCTGCGAAGTATCGCTCTTAAATCTGACCGTAATCTCGTCCGTTGCAATTAAGCGCAACCCTGATTCTGGTTCTCTGTAGACAGAAGTGATAAATTCAACATCATTGTCTTCCTCCAAACTTGTCAAGGAAGCTCCTACGTCACTCAGGCGTTGCCTAGGAGGCAATGTCACGATGACAAGTCGATGCCTGGGCATTTCCTTAAGCTCTTCTGCCTCAGCAAAATCTGGTTGCTCTGTTAGCTTTCTTTCCATCGCTCGCTGGGGAACGGCTTCCTTATATCTGACAGCAAAACTATCAGGCAGCCGATTCAACTTAACCTTTTTTCCGCCTGCGTAATAGTAGTCCTTATTTTGATTAGACATTTTTCCTCCTTTTAATCAAGCTATTGTATAAAATTTTCTAGTGGCGATCGCCTTGTACTCTTGATAGACGCGATCACACTCCAAAATATATGATTTTGATTGGGATTGATATTGATGAAGTTGTCTTGGAGCGATCATCATTTAAAGTCTGTGATTCTGAACAATCGCCCCGTGAGGGAACTAACATAAGGTTATTGAGATTGTGCTAGTTTAGAGGGAATCCTCATAGGCTTTAATCTCGTTCAATTCTTTTTCTCCAGTCGCGCCCAAAGGCATTTCTACAGCTAAAAAGTTAAAAGTTAGCACCAGCGTACAATGGTATAACCAATGACACCAGGATTTCCGTCACTGTTTAAGTCATGCCAGAATTTCTCATATTCATTTGGATTCATGGTTTGACATCCTGCACTATAAGTGTTGGTTGTTCCTCCTTGATGGAATAACATTGTCCTTCCTGCACTAGCACGGGGTTCATCGGCTTCAAAAGTTCCACTGTGATCCGTATCTCGTTCAGCCATTGCTGATTTAGTAGGTATTAAAACATTAGGGTTGCTGAATTTACTGCTTGTCCCTATTTGGTATTCATAGTAGCCTTCTGGTAACCTTCCCAAATCCCGTCTTCTATCATCGTTAGCATCTACACCCATAGTTGATCGATTAGCTCGTGGATCGGAACTATCTTCATATTGAGATGAGGGTTCTGTGTTGGAATGATATTGACAAACGTGCTTACCTTCACTGTCTTTCCAAATCATTACGGTAATATCATCGTAACAACCTTTCCAATTATTCACTTTGGTGCTGGTTTCTTTGCGGAAAGAGATTAAATTCCGCTTTTTCAAACTTCCGCCGTTACTAGTAATAATATTACGGTAGTAATCGTGTTGTTCACTTTCCGACATTCGTGATGATGCAGGATGATTTTCTGAGGCTATAGGGAGATCAGAGGTTAAGCGTTCTAATACCCAACCTGAACAGGGATTGCTAATTCGGAGCCAAACTTTTCCTTGACTATCAAAACAACTATCAACCACAGTCAAAGCCGTATTGTTGTCTAACTGACTAACCTTCTCAAAGTTACTCCCTGGACCAGAACGAACATTCAAAGGAGGATTATAATCAGCGACAAAGACTCGGTAAAGAGAAGAGGTAAAAGAAGCAAAAACATAACCTTCTACTGGTTGATTAATCAGAAGC
This sequence comes from Xenococcaceae cyanobacterium MO_167.B52, assembly GCA_030065315.1. GTDB lineage: Bacteria > Cyanobacteriota > Cyanobacteriia > Cyanobacteriales > Xenococcaceae > JASJCP01. The sequence goes on from JASJDB010000268.1 coordinate 3,943, forward strand.
CAATCGCCATCAGTTCCAACTACGGTTAATGCAGTGCCATTAATCACCTCCGCAACTACCTCAAAGTTAGTCCCTGGACCAGAACGAACATTTAAAGGCGAATTAGGATCATTGACAAAGACTCGATACGATGATTTGGTCAAGTCTTGATGAACATATCCTTGAACAGGTTTACTAATTTTTAACCAATTCCCTTCATCACCAATAACGCTTAAAGCAGTACCATTATCTAAGCGACCTACAATATCATAACTGGCACCTGGACCAGAACGAACGTTTAAAGGTGGATTAGGATCATTTACAAAAAGCGATTTTCTAGTCTTTTCCCTCGATTTCTTCTCATCACCTAAATAATCCTGAACCCCAGCACAAATTTTTTCAACAATTTGCTGATAACCACCATCTCTCAACCAACGAGCATCATCATTATTGTCAATAAAGCAACTTTCAAACAAAATGGTTGGCATTTGACAATAGCGAATACAATTCCAGACTCGTTTATACCAGTCATGAGCGAAAGGTTTCCCAGCATATTCATATCCGCGAGCTTTCAAAGGCAATTGACGGAAGTGTTTATCCATGACTTTGACAAACTTCTCCCCTTGAGAATCTTGTTTGACATAAAATAACCACCAACCTCTCGCTTTTTTATTGCAAGCATTATGATGAAGACATAAACAAATATCAGCACCACTATCATTAGCTCGTTGTTGCAAAGTAGAAAGAGAAGCTAATTCATTTTCTTCCCGACAGATAATAACTCGGTAATTCCCTTCAGCTTCTAAGCGAGTTTGAATTTCAACCGCTTCTTTCCAATTGTAGTCTTTTTCCCGTAGATTAAGAGCATTATTGATGGCTCCAGAGTCCCTGCCACCATGTCCAGGCATAATAGCTATGGTAAAAGTCGTCTGTTGAGGTTGCTCTTCACTATATTCTTCAAGTAAACTTTGTGCTTCAGGAAAAACTCCTTTCACTTTACTCACATAGTTGGGATCAGTAGCATAGCCTTTTTCCCAAATGTATTGTAAATAACCTTCGGGATGCTCCCCATATTCTTCCCATCCTTCATAGGGAGAGTTGGGACGATCAATAAATCGCCAGTAACCTCTTACTGCCTGTTCTGCTGTTTTCCATTGACACCAGTCACAACCACTAGTTTCACTTGGTGTTACTAACCAAACCTTTTCCGTAATTTTCTCAGAATAGTCATCATCAATGTTATCTTGCCATTTAAGCCCCGCTGGGTTTCCTGCTTCTTGGAAAAGTTGACTGGTTCCTCTTCCCGATTCAACTATTGCTTGTGCTAATTGAACTATTCGTAGTTGGCGATACCGAGGTGCAATCTCTTCTGTTGTAGCGATTGCACGAACATAGTCCAACCAAGAAAACATCATAATTCTTCCCTCCAAATTAAGATCAATTTTGTTGAATTAAGTTTTCCAAATATCTTTACTTAACATCCTGTTAAAAATTCCACTATCTTCTTTTTTAACCAGGTAGATATCAATTTAGAAATTGTTAACCTTAATAAGGTAAATAAGCAGCTATCTCGGAATTTTTGGCAATTGCTTCAAGTCGAGCTTTTTCTTCTTTGGTTAATTCTTTGTCTTTTTGTTTATCAAACAATTCAGTGTATCTTTCTAATTCTTTAATATTTTTGTACGCTGTTATTGTCTCTATTAGAAACTCAAAAGTGGTATTTCCAAGATTTTGACTACCATAACGTAATTGTGAAAGCAGAGTTTCCAGTTTTTGACCGATGATAAACTCAGGACTTACTTTAAGTTCGGGATAAACACTAAAAGAAATGTAAGAAACCTTTTCAAGTTGTTTTCGCGCCATTTCTTCTTCAGGTGTTGAGACATTGGGTTTAAGAGATAATAAACCATTATCTTGCATACGGTAAGCTAATCCACGTGTTGGTTTCGTAAAAACTACATAGTCTCCGTTTTGAAGAGGAGTATCGCCTCTTCTTAATCTCTCACCTGAACTATAATGATGAAACCTAATCGGAAATTTAATTACATGTTCATCTCTTTCCAGTCGTCCGAAGAGTTTTTTAATACTCCCCGCTATGACACTACCTACAGTAGTATAAGTCGCCATTACTGGAAATAGCCCTCCTAAGCTAATCCACATTTAACTTACAATAACAGCATTACCTTTATTTTTAATCTTTCTTTTCCATTTAATTTGTAATTCTCCTTGATTCAAAAGTTTATCTAAAGTTTTTTCTAACTCTTGAACTGATTTAAATAATCGATGAGCTATATATTCTTTAGTTGAGTGCCATACTAATTCAATTAAATTATAGTCAGGGCTATATTCTGGTAAATACTCTAAAATAATATTGGGTAATTCTGCTTCTATTCTATCTATTATTTCTTTCTTTTTATGAAAAGAAGCGTTGTCTAAAATTACAATTATTTTCGGTCCATTCTCAGTAAAATTGGCTTCTTCATTTCCTTGCTGTAACCACTCTTTTTTTACTGATTCATTCAAGTTTTTGATCTTGTTATCAAAAGTTTCGCTCTCTCCTTTTTCAATAAAGTAACAAATTCTTTTTTGGTCATTATATCTTAATCCTCCCATGACATTGACTCTTCCTTTTCTTCTTGGTCCTGTTATTTTTTTCTTCTTTCCTTTTCGACGCCAACTCTTTCTTCTGATTACTCTCATGCTCAATCCTGATTCATCCCAAAACCATATCTGGATTTTGTTTGGTTCTTTTTTACTGGCTTCAATATAGCTAGTTAATTTTTCTTTAAATGCTTCTCTTTTCTTTTTATTTTGTTTATCTTCTAGACTGTATTTTGCCCAATGGTAAGCGTACTTTTTTTCTTTTAATATTCTCCTTACTTGCTCACTACTTAATTTAATTCCTGTTGTTTTTTCTAAATGAGTAGATAATCTAGCTGCTGTCCATCTTCCAAATTCATAACTATATTCTGATGGCTCTTTTTCAATAGTTTCCATTAATAATTTTATATATTGGACCGTTACCTTTCTTTTTTTTTCTTTTTTTCTTTGATCTTTTAAGCTCTCTAGATCATCTGGGTCTCCATGACAACACCAATAGGCTACGCTGCGATAACTACATCCCAAAAAATCACTAATTTCGGCATACGTTTTGCCATCATTCATCAGCAGTAACATTAAAGCTCTTTGTCTAAAATGGCTATCTTCACTTTCTTTCACCCCATTTTGCAAATTTATTTTTTGCTCTATATTCAGAAAATTTTTAACAGGCATATCTTTTTATATTGAATTTATCTTATTTCTATTTTATGCAATATCGATGTTGCTCAGCTTACCAGGGTGAGAAGAGATTGGAATGAATTTACCAGACTGTCAAACTCTTGTTTATCTGTGTCAACTTCTGTAACTTCCAACTGTAACCACCAATCTTCTCCTGAATAATCTTCAGTTGCGAAAATCTGATTAGACAAAATATTTTGTATTGGAGTGCCTGCTGGAATTTCTTTCTGCCAAAAATGAACTTGTCTAATAGGCTGTCTAGAACACCGATTCAGTAATGCCAAAAACTACTTTTTCGGATATTGAGTCAACGAAATCTCGACTTTTGAGAACTCCCGTAATCCCAGATGGGGACTGGATTCTGAAT
>JASJDB010000269.1 GCA_030065315.1 Xenococcaceae cyanobacterium MO_167.B52
GTAGTTTGGTTTTAACTTACATTCGCTCTGTAATTTATATACGAAAAACTAAAACTACTGAAAGTTTCTGGTTCTTGATTTTTATTAGCTTATTCGTTATGTATAATTTATCTGAAGCACAAATATTTGTAGCTGATTCTTTCCTCTGGTCCATATATGTTGCAACTGCTTTTTCTGTAAGTTATTACAGGCCAATTTCTCCTGAAAAATCGCAGCAAAATATATAAATAAAATTGTTCAAATAGACATATAACAAAATTTTTTTATTGTTCGGTAAGATAACATGAAAAAAATAGCAATTTTCTTGGCTGATTTGGAAGGTGGTGGAGCCGAAAGAGTAATGTTTAATTTAGCTTGTGGTTTTGTGCAAGAAGGTTTAAGAGTCGATCTTATTCTTGCTTTTGCTAATGGTCCTTATTTAAACATACTCCCCCCAGAAATTAAAATTATTGATTTAGCAGCAAAGAAGCTATCTTTGAGTGTTTTTTCCTTATCAAATTATCTCAAAAAAGAACGTCCTGATGTATTTATTTCTGCCTTAGAAGATACGAATATTATTGCGATTTTGGCTTCTAAGTTGGCTAAAATTAACATTAAAGTTATGGTTACTGTGCATAATAATCTGGTAGAAGAATCTCTTAACGCTGCCACTATCAAACGAAAGCTAGTTCCTTATTTGATTCGTTGGATTTATCCTCTAGCAGATTACGTTGTAGCTGTTTCTTGTGGAGTAGCCACCAGCTTAAAAAGATTAGGCATACAATCAAATCAAATTCATACTATTTATAATCCTATTGTAACTTCAAATTTTAAGCAAAAAGCACAAGAAACAATACAACACCAGTGGTTTGTAAATCAACATACCCCAATTATATTGGGTGTTGGCAGACTAGAACCACAGAAAGATTTTGCTACATTAATTAAAGCTTTTTTTTTAGTACGCAAAAAAGAAGCAGCTAAATTAATAATTTTAGGGGAAGGTAGTCAATATTCTTACTTAACATCTTTAGCTAGGAAATTAGATTTAAGTAAAGAAGATGTTTCTTTTCCAGGATTTGTTGATAATCCATACGCATACATGAAACGTGCATCTATTTTGGTTATGTCTTCAGTTTGGGAAGGATTTGGAAATGTCATAGTTGAAGCAATGGCTGTTGGCACACCAGTAGTAGCAACGGATTGTCCTAGCGGACCAGCAGAAATTTTAGAGCAAGGAAAATATGGTGCTTTAGTCCCAGTTGGGGATGCAACTATGATGGCGGAGGCAATCATTGCAACTTTACAAAATCCTCCTGAACGTGAGTTACTGATTGAACGAGGACGAAAATTTTCATTAGAAGCTGCTATATACCAATATCGGAAGCTTTTGAATTTATAAGATACTAAATCTAGATATGGTTTCTAAGCCACCTCAATTTATAAGTATGATTAAAAGATATAAAACTGACATAAATCGATATACGATTGTAGAAAAAAAATCGTCATTTTTGACAATTTTATCAAAAGAAGGACTATGGGCTTTGGCTGAGTATAGATTTAACCACTGGATTCACTACCATTTTCATGTTCCTATTTTGCGACAGTTTTTGATAATATTAGGTGTCATCTGTCACAAATTAATTATGCTCATTACTGGTATTGAATTACCAAAGCAAGCAGAAATTGGTTCTGGCCTTTACATAGCTCATATGGGATGTATTGTTCTACATCCAAATGTAGAGTTGGGAGATAACTGTACTATTAGCCAAGATGTAACTATAGGTTTAGGCGGAAGAGGAGATAAACTAGGCTCTCCAAAAATAGGTGATCGTGTATATATTGCGCCAGGGGCGAAAATTTTTGGCAAAATCACTATTGGTAATGATGTAGCTATCGGAGCTAATGCAGTGGTTACCAAAGATTTACCAGATAAAGCAGTAGCAGCAGGTGTTCCAGCCAAGATTATCAGCTATAAAGGCTCGAAAGACTTTATCTAAAAAGTAAATATAAAGGTTATTTTTCATTTTTCTCAGACATAGATATATGTAAAGTTATTATTACTATGAACATAAAACTATTGGCTTTATTTGACTACTATCAGGCTGAAAAGTCCTTTCAACTCTATAAAAGTTGTCAAGAAACGGATAGCCCAGAACAAAATCTTTGGGGAGTAACTAAGCTCAAGAAATATGACATATTTGTAGAGATTCTACCATATCGAAAATATAAATTTCTGCCAAGAGACATAGAGCAGCAACTTAGAGTTTTTTGGTATTCACTTAATCAAAGCGATTTAATAGTATACTCTACGTGTCAAACTACTACAATTATCTTGGCTGGGCTAAAGAATCTTGGAATTTTCAAAAAAACATTAATTGTAAAACTTGAGCGTCCTTTTAAAGTTAATTTATTAACAAAAATTTTAGTACCCCTGTTTGTAAGAGGACATGATAAAGTCTTGTGTCTGAGTAAAAAAGTAGAAACACAATTAGAACAAGATTTCAATGTTCCCAAGCAGAAGTTAGCATTATTAGATTGGGGACCAGATTTACCTTCTTATAAATTAGACAATTCTATTACTATTGAGCGCTTTAATCCATTTATTATAAGTGCTGGAAATAGTAGTAGAGACTTTAACTTACTGGTAGCAGCTTTTCAAAATATTGATTTTCCATTAGAAATTTATTGTTCAGAAAAATCTGCCCCCAAAATTTCTAACTTATTACCTCACATCAAAATTTATTTTAACCATGCTACGGCTACATCAGCTCTTTCATGGCAAGAATTAGTTCTGCGTTATCATCAGGCTTATGCCGTTGCTATCCCTTTGCATATCCCAGAATCAAGAACAAGCAATTGTCCTTTGTGGGGATTAACTAGTCTTTTAGATGCTATGGCAGTAGGGAAAGCTTCAATTATGACAAAACATCAACAAGTAAATATAGATATAGAACATGAGGGAATTGGTTTGTGGGTTGAACCGGGTGATATGAAAGGATGGGAACAGGCTATTAACTATTTAATAGAAAATCCTAAAGAAACTAAAGAAATGGGAAAGCGAGCTCGACTTTTAGCTGAAACTAAGTTTAATTTAGAAAAATTTTCATTTCAACTAGCTGAAGCTATTAAAGATACTATCAATTCATTCAATTAACCTTAGTAAAGGTTGAGATGAGGATAAACTTATCTGTTATAAATCTCCATAAACAAATCCATTACTACCAACTCCTACATAAACTCGACCAAAAGTATTCATATCGCCAGTAATGCTTCTAACTTCACCTAAAAATTCGTCGGGGAAGTCATCAAACTTACTCCAAGTATTACCCATATCTGTCGAACCAAAAACTCCCATTTGATTTTCAATTTGACCACTAACAAATAAGGTAGGATTATTTAAACCAGGGGCAGGTTTGCCAAATCCAATAGCATCAGCATCTTCTACACTACTGATCTGAGTAAAAGTTTCTCCAGCATCAGTAGAATGATATAAGCCTTTTTCATCTAAGCTAACCCAAATATCTCCTGCCTTACCAGGAACAGTTTTAACATTTGCACCAGACCATACTCCCCATGGCAATAAACTATTTTCATTAGTTACAGACCAGGTTTCTCCGCCATCTTGCGTTCTAACAAGCTGACCACGCTTGTGGTGATACATATAAAACGTCTTTCCATCTACAGAATCTGCTGCTAATGCCTGTTGATGATTCCATAAATGATTATTTGCCCCTACTTCTAATTGTTCTGTAAAGTATGTAATTTTGTGCCAAGTTTGTCCGCCATCTTTTGTATAGTAGGGATCTGCATTATCTGTACCTTGCCAAATAATATTTTTGGTATTAATTGCTGAGACAGCTATGTTACCAAAATTTAAATCGTTAGGATGAGTTCCGTTTTCGATAGACGCAAAGTTTTGCCAAGTGGCTCCGTTATCCGTAGAATATCCAGCAGTTCTTTGTGAATAATCATATTGATGACCTCCAACTCTGACGAGGAAGTTGGGATTATTGAAGCTATAGTCAATATCGGTTGTAGTAGAAAATTGACGACCATTATTATTAGTTGTGGGAATAGAATTTAAATCGGTATGCCTAAAACCATCCCAATCTGCGATCGCAGTAATTAAACTCGCTCCACCAGGAGTACTCACTGCGTCAAAAGGAACAGTTTCTTCTATACCCTCTACTGTTGCTGACCAAGTTGTAACATTGGAATTACCTTCCTCTGTTTTCCAGACACCAATACCATTAGTTAGCCAAACTTGATTAGAATTATTAGGGTTTACAGCTAAATCGCCAGAAAGATTCCACAAACTCCATTCAGGATACCAATCTAACCCTTGTTGTTGACTATTTAAAGCCTGCCAAGTTTCGCCCCCATCCGTTGATCGATAAATATCTTTAGGAGTCATGGGATAGGTCATGCTAAATAATGTATTAGGTTCACTAGCGTTAATAGTTAAGCCAGCATAGTTTTTACCATTTTTTGGAGTAACATCTTCCCAACCAGAACCATTAAATTTCCAAATACCTCCGTTGCTACTACCTTTTTGTGGATCGTATAGAGTTACAACCAGCTCCCCATCACCATTTACTTCCCCCTGTTGAGGAATTAAAGATTCAGATATTCCACCTAGAGATTGCCAGTTATTTCCTCCATCAGTAGTTTGATAAACTCCCTTACCTGCAACGCCAACATAAGCAACCCCCTGAGAAGATTCATCAAATTCAATAAAAGTAACTCCCGCAACACCTTTGGTTTCACCCCAAGTCTCACCTACAGGAATAACTGAAGTATCAATCTGATCCCAAGACATTCCTCCGTCTTGACTTCTCCACAGTCCATCTAGACGAGAACCAAAATAAACAACGTTGCTATTATGAGGAGCGACAGCCAAACGTTCTCCCGCCCAACGCCACTCTTCATTACCTCCCATTGGTACGGATAAATCTAAAACTTGCCAAGTATTTCCTCCATCAATAGATTTGAGTATATTGCCAGGTATTTCTTCTCCTTTACCAGTGTGAGTATATGCACCCGTAGCAGCATAGACAATATTGACATTGCTAGGATCGACCGCCACGCTTTCAACAGATAAAGATACTTTTTGACCAACACTTTCCATCGAAAGCAATTGATGCCAGTCTTGGTTAGCAGCATCCCAGCGATATAATCCTCCAACATCAGTACGAGCATACATAACATCTGCTGCTTGAGGATGTATTACAATACCTGTAACAAAACCTCCTCCACCGATTTTGACGGACTTTAATAGATTAGAATTTTGGATAGACTGGACATCGGACGTAGTATTACTATCAGTATTGTTGTTATTACCGTCAGATGGAGTGTCGCTACCATCTTCAATAGTCAATTCACTGTAAAGTTGTGACTGAGGAACAATTTCAAGTGGTTGATTTTTGCTAGACCAAGCTAGACTAAAATTTGCTTTGTCACCATTTTTATAGTACTCCAAGCGAATATCATATTTTTTACGAGCTACTAGATCAATAGTTGCGGTATCTTGAGATGATGAGCACTCTAAGAATTTGTCAATAATTAGTTTGTCATCAACCCATAAACGAACTCCATCATCAGAAGTCGCGTAAAAGTTGTAGGTTTCTGAGAACAGAGGTTCGATTTTTCCCGTCCATCGTGTAGAAAATGTATCTGCATCTATAGAGTTGTCGGGAGAATCATTGCCCCAGTTAAAGTCTAAAGTACGATCTGTACGAGTTAACTTTAGATCGGTAAAATCTTTATTGTCGTAATATTCTCCCTTCAAACCATTGCCTGTACCAGTAGTAATGGAACTAGGTGTGTCAGAGTTGGGATTTTGGTTGAGAGAAACTGGTTTCATGAGTTGAATACTTGAAAATAGAACTATTAAGCAAACACCCAAGAAAAAACAAATAATAAAATAAAAAATCGACTTTTTATTCAAAAAAAGCATAATAAGGAATGAGGATTTGATTATCTACCAAAGTTAACTAGATTGTGGCTGAACTATATAGTTCCATCGAGGAAGGTATTCGTCAAAGAAGATAGGCAGATTTTGCTTGAACTCGTTTGCCACTTTTTTACCAATATTATTAATTACTTAGGTTGTAGTTTGAAAAATTACAATTCTCAAACTTTTTCTAGACATAGGGTTGAGGGGGATATGGTAGTAAAAATCATGAATCTTTGCCATCCCCCAATCTGACTCCAATCGATTAGCTGTTCCGTATGTTCATCCTTTCCTTTTTAGGACTACCCGGAAACAGACTCCCCATGTTGAACCTGAGTTCGACGAAGCTAAAAAACTGCAATTTTGTGAGTCTGAATGGTGGTTAGAGATACTTCAAACCCTTATTATCTGGTTTGAAAAATCATAACTCCGAATTCCGAACTCCGAACTTCGAACTCACGTTGTTGAGTTTTTGTTGCAAAAGCAGCCAGAAAAAGGGAAGACTTTCTATCAGGTAACGCTTCGATAGACGTTTTGGCTCGGATATCAATCGATAAAGCCATTCCAAGCCTACTTCACTCATCCACTTTGGCGATCGCTTACGATAACCAGCTTCAAATTCAATAGTTGCCCCGATCGCCAGAAATACTGTAACGTTCTTTAACTTATTTTTGTGCTCGTGAATCCATTTTTCTTGCTTTGGAGCACCTAAGCCAACAGCTAAAACAGTTGCTCCAGAGTCATTAATTAAATCAACAATTTTTTGGCATTCTAGTTCATCTTTTTCAAATCCGAAAGGAGGAGAATAAGAGTCTACAACTATTTGACGGTTAACTTTAGCATTAATTTTTTTACGAGCTAAATCAGCTATTCCTTCTGGTCCTCCCAAAAGAAATATTTTTATGTTTTTATCCTCTTTATAATATTCGTAAAATGCGGGAAATAAATCTGAACCCGATATTTTTTCTTGGATTGGTTGACCAATAAAATTAGCAGCAAACATTAATATTTTGCTATCACATACTCGATATTCTGCATTAGTATATATCTCAAAAAAATCTTGATTTTTTTGCATTTTCATTAAGTGATCTACATTGGGTGTAAATACAGATCCACCAGTTTTTCCTAATTTTTTTATTAAATCTGTCATTGATAAGTTATCAATCAAAATATTTAATATTTTTATCTTTTTCATATATAAATATCGATAATTATTTGTAGTTAGTAAATTTAGTTATTTCGGATTAGGTAGAGTAATAGAGAACCACTCTATTGTTTAATGCAGTTAGATTTAATCTAAAAATAAAACCTACAATTCTTTGCTTTAATTAGTCAAAATTACTTATGTAATTTCTTGTAAGTTATTTTCACTATAGTCAATATTCGGGAAAAATTAATCAAGATTTTATGAAGAAAAGCAATATTTATTTAAATAATTAATGAAATCAAAAATATTTTTTTTGAATATTTAAAAATAAATTATTCTTGATTTAAAGAGCGTATAAAGATGGCTAAGCTGCTTGAAATTAAACTTGCATAATTTCAGTAGATCTAAAAAGAAATTAAAGCTCCCCAATATAGTTCATAGGAACTATAAAATGACTAAGATTCAAGGCAGTAACTCAGATGTAATATAATTACAGCTTATATTCCATCTAAAACTGTTTTAA
>JASJDB010000270.1 GCA_030065315.1 Xenococcaceae cyanobacterium MO_167.B52
ATTGAAGATGGAACACTTGCTTGGTTGTCTTTGCCTTTTCGACATACTCGCGATATTTAGGTGTAAGCTTTTGATGGCACAGCCAAACTATGTAATAGGCATTTAAGGTACTTTTGACTAACGGACTATTTTCGGGATAACCTTCGGGTGCTACCCACAAACCTTTGATAAATCGTTTTGTTACCCAGAAATAATGCTGGAGAACTGGCAGATCGATATAGACTAAAGTATCTGCTGCTTCTAATCTTTTCCATACCGTATCTAACGAACCAAATCCATCGATAATCCAACGCTCTTGTTGCAAGATTTCTGCGTGGGCAGTTTGATACTCTTCGTCAGGAACTTTTTCCCCTCCTGGTTTGTATTGAATGAGGTCTAAGGCAATCAAAGGCAAACCAGTTATTTGCGCCAGACGCTTGCTCAGAGTAGACTTTCCCCCTCCAGCATTGCCAAATACAGCAACTCTTTTCATTTTATGTTTCCTATCCAGACTTCTTTGCTACGATAAATATTGCCTTATCTTTACTTGGCTGCCATTGATAGTCGAGCGCGAAACCCGCATCAGTCAAACTTAGAATACTTATCGGCAATTTTGTCCCAAAATTTAGTAGAAGTAGTCATGTAACCTTCCTTCATTTCGTAGATAATTTATTACTTACGGCTCAATTTCGTTTCAGAGGCTTGTGCTTGGTTCTGGGGTGAAACGCAATTATTTTTAAAATACAATCAGCAGAATCAAAACATTCAATAGTAAAACCTCAGTAGCCAGCCAACTATTAAGCACTTGAGCGTCAATCACCAGATATGTAATGCTTAATATTCACTGTTTAATGCTCAATTTTTAATGGCTTCCTGCCATTTCGCAGCTAGCCAGATAATTGCTGAGAGGGCAATGACTTCAACTGTAGCGAAAAATATATCGTCGAGATCTTTTTGTCCCATACCAATAACTAAAGCGATAGTTACCGCACCAATGGTAATATTTGTCCAGCGATTAATTCTGTAGTTTAGGATGCGAGATAATAGGACCATCAAAATTGGAATCTCTACCATGAATGCCCCGATTAACATTACTTGTTCGGTAACTTGATTTCCATTAACAACTCCTGTCATCATTTCTTCCAAAAGCCCCAGTCGAAAAAACTCATGGATATCGCGAAGAATTATATTCAATAACACAAATATCCAAAGAGTTGAAAGTAAAGGTTTTTTATCTATTTCAACCCTATTGTTACTGGAAATCAGAGCGATATTTCTATCTTGTCGAAGAATTTTACTGTCTAGATTCATTTTTATCTCCTGTTGTTGAGGTTATACTACCAATACATAATCAAAGGAATTTCTGGTCGAAAATCTACGACCTTTCCCCAGGAGCGATCATTTAATACCATTTCCATTAAATGCTCCTTGCCATATTGAATCGAAAGTCTGTCCGCTTCCTCTATAGCTTCAAGGACTTCATTGCGCTCTGCTGATGGTATATGAATGCAGACATTACCAATAGCAAAAGAACTATTGATTTTTCCTTTGTTGACTGAAGATTTGGGTAGAGTAAAGGGAAAATAAATACAGAGGGGTTCGGATGTGTTAGTGGAATTTACTCCGACATGGAATGCTTTTGGTGGAGTAAAATAGGCGGGTTGATAAGTCCAGCCATTAAACGGCATCTTTGACGGTTGCAAATTGATGCTGTGTTTTCGCCGTAGAATAACACCAAACGGTGATGCAGTAGAGTTTGTATCTCTTTCTGGAAAGAGCAAATTTCGACCAGCACCATTCTCAGCTTCTGCTGCATCGCGAACCCAGATAAACTCCAGCATTCCATTACTAAAAAAAAAGCGACGGTTAGAAGTACCTTGACCTGGATGAATGTTTCGAGTCCCTTCCTCAAACCCTTTGGCAATTAGTAGATCTGCTACCTTAGCTTCTGGCTTGACCAGAATAAAAACATGGTCTAGTTCTAAATTCATAGCTCATTCTTCTCGTAGTTAGAGATAGACGACTTCGTTTTTTCTAAATATTCATCAACATAAAGGGTGACGTAGCGTAAAGATCGAGACTAATGAAAAGAAACTTAACAATTTAGTTTTTTTGTTTTTAACCTCTGCACGGTAATTGAGTCCTATTCATTCAGGGCGATAGGTCGTTTCTGGCAGCAAATGACTAACTAAAATTTTGAGAAAAAATAAAGGTAGAAACCACTCCAAACCAAGCGTGGGCGTAAATAAATAATAATTGCCAAACAATGATAATCCGTAAAGTCCAAATGCTACAGGACGTTGAAGATATAGAGGAGTCTGCAAAATTAATAAGGAAAATTCTCATTAATATACATTCCCTAAATACCTCATAACAGTTGTTATGTAAACTACGATAACAACTGTTATGATAATTTGTCAAGATGAATGTTAAATCTATCTTATTCATTTTATGTCCCAACAAGATCGACGCATTGAAGTTTCGGAAGCAGCTTGGAGAGTTATAGTCCGAGAAGGTTTAGACCGTACCAGTATTAGAGCGATCGCTAGAGAATTAGATTGTACGACAGGAGTTGTTACCCATTACTTTCGAGATAAGCAGGAATTGATTCTATTTGCGCTCAATCAAGTTACAGAAAATCTCAAACAAGCTATGCAGAAAGTAGCAGAAAAACCTTTAAGCATTGAAAGGCTGGTAGAAATGCTATGTACATTTTCACCCTTAGATATCAAACGACAAGAGATACTCAAAGTTTGGGTGGCATTTTTAGGATATGCTGTGGGAAGAGAGTCGTTAATGGTCGAACATCAAACCAGTGCAGGGCAACTGCGCGAGGTGATTATGCAAGAATTAGTGGCATTACAGTCAGCAAAAATAATTCGTGAAGATATCGATACGGGCATGGAAGCAAATGTTCTCTTGGCTTTGGTTAATGGTATTGCTTTGGATTCTCTGATTCAAAAACAACGTCTTAATCCTCAGCAACAGAAGATTGTGATTCGACGATATATTAATGGGATTAGCATTTAGTATTATTTTTAATCCTTAAGTATGGGTTTGGCTACTTGTTGAAGCTGAAGAACTCTTGATGAACCATATTTTGTTAAGACAATTGCTTTCATGGATAATCTCATAGGATAATGACAACTTTTGACGATAATCATCAATTCCCAAAAATCCTCCTTCACGCTTGAAAATACTTGGACGTACTTTACTAGCTGGTAGATAGTTTTTACTACTTTTAAACCGTTACGGGCTAAGATTGCTTTGAAACAAGAACCTGCAATACCAGTTATTAGAAGTCTTCTCTGCGGAGATAAATCCTTTCGTTTCTTTGGCGAATCCTGTCGTTTCTTTCGCGAATTCTTTCTTGTTGCTGTCTTCTCATCTCCCGATATTCTTGTTGTTGTTCTCTTTGTTGATCTCTCCATTGTTGCTGTTGTTCATTCCATTCTTGTTGTTGCTGCTCATACCTTTGCCGTTGACTTTCTCTTAGTTGCTGTTGCTGTTCTCTCGCCTCTTGCTCGATTTGATGTATGATATTTGGGTCTGTTTCAGCGATTAATTTTATTTGAGCGATTATTGAGGCAGAGTTTTGTTTTGATCCCTCCTTAATTGAATTAATCAAATCTGGAACTAAGTAAAATATCAAAGAGTAGCAAAAGAGTTCAATTATTAACCAAATAGTTGTATTTTTCGACATATTTGTTATCCTCTTTTTTAGCGTTCGGCAATTCTGTCCCAAAATTTAGCTGAATGGTTCATTTTATTTCTCTTTATGTTTAGACCACTTCCAGGCACACCAGATAATCATTAACACAGAAATAACTCCTATAGATAAGAGTGCTAGCTTATTGACAGCAAGTTCAGATCGACCGCACGCTTGCGGATGGGGAATTGAATTTCCGTTACAAAGTCTGAATCCCCTGGTTGTTTGGGTAATTCCAGAAAAACTAACCTCACGGGACCAGCAAAAGCATAATGATTGGCTTCAACCCATTCCCCAATCGCGTTGTGCCCCAGAAGTCTGGCACAGCAGTCTGTTGGCGGAATCAATGTTGCCATTGTTGCTCCAGGCAGCGATCGCGTATCTAGGGTCAGACCGTCATAGGTGGTGAGGGGGGCATGATTGGTTTTATGTAGCAACCGTCCCAGTTCGAGATCGGTGCGCTCACTTGTTACTCCATCCCCGTGAACGACAACTGTCATCGCTCCATAGATGCTGTTATTCTTCCCAGGAAGTGCATTCATTACAGACCCCAAAAGCTCTTCTCCTGAATTATTTGTTGGTAGGACCTTACGTATTCCGATCAGTCTTTGTTGAGGGACTTGTTTGACTATCACATCCTTGACTAAGCTATCCCGCTCTTGAATTTGCTTGAGGCGGGATTCAATAGTGCGAATGCGTTGAAGTTCCGATAATACCTGCTGTTCCAACTCCGCTTTTTTTAGAGATAACATCCCCTGAATTTCTGTGGGAGAGATATTGTCTTGGACAAACCTTTGGATTTGATTTAGTGATAACCCTAAATCTTTTAATGCCAAAATGCGATTGAGTTTTGGCAGTTGACTCGCACTATAGTAACGATGTCCGCTTTCGCGATCTATTTTGACGGGTTGAAACAAACCAATCTCATCGTAGTAACGCAACAATCGCTTGGAAACCTGGGCAATTCGAGCGTATTCCCCAATACTGTACATGATGTCCTCGTTTCTTTTATTCTACGCACCTTTCAAGATAGGTGGTGACGTAACGTGAAGAGCTAGAGTTATGCAAAATTTCTTTACAATTAAAACAGATTATCCGCGATCTCGTTACAGGAGAAGATGAAAGCAACTAACTTTGGCAGTTTTAAGCCTTCGACTAAGGTAGCCTAACGGATCTTGATTTCAGGGAGTTTCTATGAATCCCTTTACTTCGATTATTAATTGCTCTCTCAGCTACGATTATGTTGAGCACCCAGGCAACCGTCATTAATATGTCTCGAATTAGCCCAGTTGGCTCTCCCACAGTCAACAACCACGGTATCGTAATCAATACTTGCGTTCCTGCTCCTTGACCTAATGCATACGCACGGATCATCCAAGCTCGATGTTGCACAATCCGCTTTTTAAAAACTGCTGCTAGTCCCAGCAAAATATAAGCGGTCATGGCGAATCCAACGATAATACGAACACAATAAAGGAGGTTGCCCTGAAGCTCCTCAGGAAAAGAGTAATAATGAGTCATCCACAACCCCGAAAGAGCAGAAATTAGACCGGCACCAAACAATAACCGACCTGCTAGCCGATGCCATTTCGGATACATTTTTATAACACTAGGAAGAAATTGAAAGGCTCCAAGAATGCAATATGGAACAGCGGTCAAGATGTGCAATATAACTGGAATTGGTGCCGATTGTATCCTCGGATTTTCAGGAAATAATCCTGCTCCGCTAGCCAGATCCACTAATCGAGATATTCCACCTATACAAGGAACAAAGCTTAGTAGAAGTAATCCGATCAAGATAAGCCACTCTGATTTCTTTAGATTTATCATGGTTAATTAGATTTAATAACTAAAGAGGTGTTAGACCTAACGTTGTGCATAAGAAATAATTAGAGATCCTCTCGCTGAGAGGATGTCAATCTAGGCACCTTTCAAGATAGGGGGTGACGTAACGTGAAGAGCTAGGATCATGAAAAATTTCTTTACAATTACGACTAATTAGTCGTAGGAAGAGGATCGGCAGTACCAAGTATTAAAGATATTCTAGCAGACGCGATCGCGCAATGAGTAATGCTCATCATAGGCGGTAAAGATAGTGGTTACTTTACCAGTTTGGCTTTAGGTAGGGCGGTCGTCTGTTATAAAGATCACTGGTGGTAAAAACATAGTTAAGTGCCTCAACATAATTAATTACACACTGGATTACCTTCAAAACCCTATGAAATAAGGGTTTTATTTTTTTTCTTTGTAATTAATTTTGTGTAAGTATTTGGGTATGGCTCTTTTCAAGTAAAGATTTATAACGAAATAACAGGGTTTTTAGAAGATACTGCTATTTTGTAAGGAGCTGGTTAGAGACTTATGCATTTAATGAAGCGATAAGCTCCCTTTTGTGGTCTCCCCCTGTTGCCCAATTCAGAACCGATAAACCTGATGCCCACATCTATAGAACAAGACTACTTTGAGCAAGCTCATGAGCAATATCACCAGCTCATTAAAACCTTAAGTGCTGAGTCGAGTCAAGGGTGGGAGCATGGAGACGTGGAAAGATATATTAATGAGGATGGCACAGAATTACTCAGGCGTCTGTTCCAGGGTCATCTTGACTTACGCTATGCCAAAGAAGAGTACCAAACTGAGGTGGTTGGTGCAGATGGGGAAGTGCGTCCCCATGGTCGGAAAAAAACTGAACGCCAGCTAGAAACCTTATTTGGGTCAGTGGTGGTGACCAGAGTGGGTTACAGTACGCAAAAGCCAGGGATAAGTGCTCTCTATCCCGCAGACGGGCAGTTGAATTTGTCAACAGACAAGTATTCTGATGAACTGCGTCGTCGGGTGGCTACGGAAGCATCCTTAGTATCCTTTGCCGAGACCAGGGAGACTATTGCTGCCACTACAGGTGGGACAGTGGGTAAACGGCAATGTGAAGAGGTCACGGTGAAAGTAGCATTGGACTTTGAGGAGTTTTATGCTCAACGGAGCCTGGCTCAGACAGCAGGGAGTGATGAGCTGTTGGTGCTTACTACTGATGGCAAAGGCATTGTGATGCATTCAGAAGAGCTGCGAGAAGCTACGGCCAAAGCCGCCCAGAAATCTCCCCCCTCGCGTCAGACTCGATTAAGTCCAGGTCAGAAACGTCAACGGAAACGAATGGCCACCGTTGCCTCTGTGTATACTGTGGCCAGATATAAGCGACAAGCTGAAGATATTATCGGGGACCAACGGGACCCCCCAGAGCGACCAGCTATTCATGACAAGCGAGTCTGGGCTAGTGTCCGCCAAGACGCCAAAACAGTGATTGGTAGTGCATATGATGAAGCGAACCAGAGAGCTCCCCTCCATCAAAGAGACTGGGTAGTGCTGGTGGATGGGGAACCCCATCAGTTGAACAGGATCAAAGCAAGTGCTAAGGAAAGAGCTGTTTCTGTGACTATCGTGCTCGATTTCATTCATGTTTTGGAATATATCTGGAAAGCCGCTTTTTGTTTTGGCTCATCAGGGAGCGAAGCCACCGAGGCTTGGGTGGAGGAGCGAGCCTTAAGGATACTACAAGGAAAAGCCAGTGATGTTGCTGCGGGCATCAGGCGCGGTGCCACCCTTCAACAGCTCTCTCCAAAGGCGCGAGAGAATGCTGACAAATGTGCTGACTATTTATTGAAGTATCGCGAGCATCTGCGCTATGACGAGTATTTAGAGGAGGGATACCCCATTGCTTCAGGTGTGATTGAAGGCGCCTGCCGTCATTTGGTGAATGACCGTATGGATCTTACTGGCGCTCGCTGGCGACTTGACCGAGCTGAAGCCGTACTAAGGATTAGAGCTCTGAGAACTAGCGGAGATTTTGATGAATATTGGCAGTTCCACAAGATTCAGGAGTTCCAGCGCAATCATGTCAACAAGTTTCAGGACCCTAAAAGATTGTTAGCCATTTGACTTCATTACTTCAAAAGAGCCACACCCATC
>JASJDB010000271.1 GCA_030065315.1 Xenococcaceae cyanobacterium MO_167.B52
TTACCTTTAATATTAAAAACAACGCGGTTATTAGCAATGATACTGGCATTGCGATAAAGACTTTTGATGTCTGATGGACTTTGCCATTGGGCGCGAGATGCTTCATAAAACCATGCTTTCAAAGATTGTTCGGAGTCAGGATATTTTTCCCAAAAATCCCGTAAAGTGCTACGGGCAATAATTCGCATGATCTAAAATTGCGTCCCGATTTTATATTTTATTAACTGAACAATATTACTACAAGCTTTAAAAATATTTTTCTGGAATAATGATATTTCTTCTAACTAAAATTAACCAAAACCCTTCCCTCGCTTAGACTCTGACCAAACAATCAATTCTCCATCCTGACCGCCAGCAGCCAACTGTTTGCCATCTTCACTCCAAGCTAAACAGGAAAAACCACCCCTCGCACCTTCTAATATTTGCCCGACTTGTTTGGCTTTTGTCCACAAGCACAACCAGCCATCATCCGCAGCAGAAGCAAGTAGTAAACTATGGGGGTGAAACTCTAAAGCTTTAATTTTACTCTCGTGTAAAGTTAAAATGTTTACATTCCAACCATCTTGATCATCAGCTTCTTTTTTCCAAACGGCGATGCTTTCCATACTCGATGCTGCCAGTAAAGGTGCATTACTTCCTCCTCGTTGCGACCAAGTTAGATGGGAAATCTTACCAGGACCTCCCATTACCCAAGGATGGGGGCTGCCATATTCTAGAACTGTGATAGTATTGTCGAAATTACCACAAGCAATATATTTACTGTCCTCAGACCAAGCCGTAACAATACTAGCTGAGGGCATATCGATCAGACAGGATTCATCATCCCAATCTATAGTAGACCATACTTTCACTCCGACCTTACTCGCGATCGCAATATTTTCTCCATTCGGTCGCCAAGCTAAATCTAAAACCGACGAGTTAGCAAAAGGTAGAGTAGTTATAACTGTTTTGGTATTGGCATCCCAGACTTGTGCGTAACGCCCCAAATTAAAGGCTAAGTGATTACAAGTAGGACTCCAAGCTAGTTTATCGACCCATGAGGGCGCATTATCTAGGGTAGCGATTAAATCTGGAGATCCCCCTCTCTTCCCCCTTAATAAAGGGGAAGTCATAGACCAAACTCTAACCTTGCCATCTTGTCCCCCAGCAGCTAAAAACTTGCCATCAGAAGAAAAAGCTAGACAGTCGATTGATTCTAAACCCGCAGGTAACAAACTAATCAGGTTGCGATCTTGCCATAAAATCACTTCCCCCGCAGCCGAACTAGCAGCTAATAGACCATTGGAAGACCAAGCTACTTCAGTAATGTATTCTGAGAGACTACCCTGCCACTGTTGCTGAAATAACATTTTTCCTTTTGTACTTACGCCATACATTGCTTGAAGTCCTTTCTCACTTGTGCTTGATCTAGATTACGACCGATAAACACTAATTCATTTTTACGGTTTTCTCCTTCCTTCCAAGGGCGATCTGGTTTTCCATCAAACAGCATATGTACTCCCTGAAAAACAAAGCGGTCTTCTTCTCCCGCAATATTTAAAATACCTTTCATACGAAAGATATCCGCCCCTTTAGTTTCTAATAAGTTACTCAACCAATTATTTAGTTTTTCCCCATCTAATTCTCCAGATTCCACTATGGCAAAAGAATTTACTGTCCAATCGTGTTGGGGGGTAGTTCCATTAAGCAATTCGGGGGCAATTTTTAAAGCACGGTCTAAATCAAACGCCTGTACTCCCAATAAGGCATCCATTCCTAGTTCAGAATTGTGGGTACGATAAATTTTTGCCATCCCATTCATAGCTTTAATTTTGCTCTCTAATTCATCCAACTCTTGGGGGCTAACCAGGTCGGTTTTGTTGAGGAGAATTACATCGCCAAAAGCAATTTGTTGCTGTGCTTCATTTGCTGACCAATGTTGCTGAATATGTTTGGCATCCACTACCGTAACCACTGCATCTAAAGTAATTTTGTCTTTGATATCTTCATCGACAAAGAAGGTTTGAATTACGGGGGCGGGATCTGCTAGCCCAGTAGTTTCAATGACCAAGTGGTCGAACTTGTTGCGACGCTTCATTAATTTACCGACAATGCGAATCAAGTCCCCTCGCACCGAACAACAAATACAGCCGTTGTTCATGGCAAAAATTTCTTCATCCGCATCAATTACGAGTTGATTATCGATACCCACTATCCCAAACTCGTTAACGATCACCGCTACTTTCTTGCCGTGTTCGTAGGTAAGGATGTGATTAAGGAGGGTAGTTTTTCCCGCACCGAGATAACCAGTTAGTACGGTGACGGGAACAGTGTTGTTGATTGTCGCTACCATAATCTAATTCCTAAACTTTTTTAGATAATAATAATCGATCTCATTCCCAGAAAAACGGTTTTTAATCTAAAAGTCAATAAACTCGAAATTCTGTTAGCTTATGAAAAATTTATTTCAATATTTGATATTGTTTAACCTAATCTTCGTAACTCAGACTTGATTTTGTATTAATTGCTGGGAATCATGCGATCGTTATTGGAAAAATGCGCTCGCTTTATCTCTACTGACAATTTTTCAAGTTGGAGAATTTTTTTCTCTTGACCCTCACGTAACGTCAGGCTTTAGAATCAAATCATCAACCGAGTTTTTGTAGCGATAAATAGTAAAGCGCAGTATCAATGAGTAGTTTCATGAAAATTGGCGATCTAGCCCAAAAAACTGGACTTTCCATTCGTACGTTGCACTATTACGACGAAATCGGTTTACTATCCCCTTCTCACCGAACTGATGTTGGATATCGACTCTATAGTAACCAGGATATCATTCGCTTGCAGCAAATTGTATCCCTGCGACAACTTGGCTTTTCTCTGAAGGAAATTAACAAGTGTTTGAAAGACCCCAATCTTTCTCTTCAGCAGACTATTGACTTGCATCGAGCCAAAGTAAAAGAGCAAATGTCTTTATCGCGTACATTACTCAAACGCTTAAATGTTATTTCTACAGAGCTTCAAACAACACAATCGATTGCGGTTGAAAACTTAATTCAAGTAATGGAGACAGTTTCTATGTCCAAGCAACAATATCTGACACCAGAACAACAGGAAATTCTTAGATCGAGATTCAGCGAACGGGAAGCGGAATGGCAACAAATACTAACACAAGCACGTATCGAGATGAGTAAAGGAACGAATTTTGACACCAATTCTGTGTATAAATTAGCCATGCGCTGGGAAAGGAGTATGGAATCTTTAGTTAGTGGTGACGAACAAATTTACGAATCACTGATGAGAATGTATCAGCGGGAGGAATTAGAAACTTTTAACTGGGGTGCAATAGATTCTACCTCATTTGAATATATACTCAAAGCAATTTCCTTTCTGTTACTGATCGACTAGATGAAAAGGATGAATTTGAACTTGGTCGTACCAGACAATAAATTTACGTCAGATGCACTTCAAGTTATTAGCTTGGGAGAAGATATTGCTCGTCAAATAAATCTTTTTGTTATTGGTACAGAAGAATTATTATGGGGATTGGTAGCAGAAGATATTGGTGCTGCTTCGCAAATTTTGATAGCTTTGGGGGCGAACGCAGAAAATGTACGGCATCAAATTGTACAAATAATTGGCGAACGTCCCTCATTGCCTCCAGAAATACCGATTCCTGAGAAAATTCCTTTTGCTCCTAGAGCTAAAAGAGTAATTGAGCTTGCCTTAGAGGAAGCAAATCAAATGGGTCAAACACAGATAAATTCGGGACATCTGCTGCTGGGTATTTTAAAGCAAACTGAGGAAGAAGAGGTAGCTAGAGAAATCGCGATCGCTCAAGGTGAAGAAAAACCAATGGAATTTATGAGTGTAGCAGCGATGATACTGAGAGAGAAATTGGGCATAGATTTAGTCGAGTTAGAGCAACAGCTAAGATCGGCGATGTCACATTAAATTTAAGTAGTAAGAAAATTCTGGATCGCTTCTGTCACTGCTTCGGGATACTCTTCATAAATCCCCAAAGTTCCTCTTAATCTAACTGTTTGCACCTGTTCCAACTCTGCCATCGCCTCCATTTCGGCTTTTGATTTCGGAGGTGCATTTTCTGCCAGAATAAGTAATATGGGCATTGATACAGAATCCAGAAGTTGCAAGAATTCCTCTCTATCTGTCACAGGATCGATCGCGCCAGTAACAAAAGCAGCAGGGGCATATCTCGCACCAGGTTTTGAGGTAATTTGGTGTTTTTGGGCAATAAATTCAGGAGTTAGTTTGGTTTCATTCACATAGACGTGGCGTTTGTACATTAAGCGGAGAAAGGAAGGGGTAGTGTTGAGATAATATAATCCTTGTCCGATAAAAGGCGATCGCACTAAGTTTTTCACCCCATTTCTGACACCATCGGGTAAACCCATCACTCGTAAAGGTCCTTGCCAAGTGGGAGCGATTAAAATTAGTTGAGAAATAATATCTGGGTTATCCTGTGCAAAATTTAAAGCGTATCCCGAAGCATGACCCGCAGCAATGACAATAATTGAGCTATTAAAGATAGATTTAATAAAATCTCTTAATAACTGATGAAATAATGCAGGATTATAATCTACATATGGACATTGAGACTCACCAAACCCCAACCAATCTAGAACTGTTACTCGGTATTGTGTAGCCAGTATATTGGCAATACCTTTCATCTCCGTGCGACTGGAAACCGTACTAAAAGCAGGAAGTAAAAGTACGGGGTTTCCCTCTCCGATGGTTTCGTAAATGACTTGATATTGTTTGCCTAAAAAATTCCAGTTGTAAACATTCTTTGTCCCGCCGATACTAGAGTTGAGTTGAGTTTGATTGGTTGCTGTAGTCATAGCTATTAATGAAGAGAAATCTATCGATAATAGTATTTTATTGAAAACGAGTTATCGGGATCGCTTTTTCTTCGTCATAATCTAACAAATATCAAGTTAAACATGATCCTGCAAAGGCTCGCTTCGCCAGATTGTATTTGTTTAGTGTTTTTAAAAATTATAGCGATCGCTGTTGGAATTATATCATTTTAGTTTTTAGTTAAGACAGATCTAGTGTAGGGAAGTTTCGCGAAACTTCCTATCGAGATTTATGTGTCTTGGATATTTTCTAAATTGATATTAGATTTTTGTGAAAATAGCGATCGCTTTTTAAAGCTTAGATTTTTAAGTTAGTTCGTAACTTTTTCTACAGGAATCTGTATCTCTGTGACATATTGATTAGGATCGCCTTCTCTTTCGTAGTGCAAATAAACCTCGCGAGTAGAGCCAGCAATTTGATAGCCATATTTTTCTACCCACTCCAATAAGCTACAGTAAGCATTTCCTAAAGAATCGAATGAACCATGATGCACTACACAAGCCATAGTTTCCACTTCAGGTAGTTCATACACCCACACTGAAGGAGTCTGACGATCATCATTAGGAATAGTGTGAGATATTGGCACAATTACTTCCAAGGGAATATGTTTATCTCTTAATTTAGTTTCGTGATATACATTAATACCACTGCCAACATTTTTGATTCCCTGACTAAAAACATAACCATAAACTCGATCAAACAATTTTTCTATGATGGAAGTGCAATTATCAAAATCGGGAACCACTCCTAAAGTACCAGCAACCAACTGAGATTTTACGGGTTTGAGAATAATTTCGTAATTAGACATTGATTTTTCCTGTTCTAGTTCTTGTAAACGAATTGTTACTTTGTTTAAACGAGCCACGTCTTCAGCTAGTTTTTGTTCTAGTTCTAGCTGTTTGAGGCGCAACATACCGCGAATCTCCGACACGGAAAGATTGTCATCCAGTAACTTACTGATTTGTTCTAAAGAGAATCCCAATTCTTTAAAAACAAGAATGCGATTGAGACGGGGTAATTGACTGGCAGAATAATAACGATAGTTATTTTGACGATCTACTGTGGCAGGTTTGAGTAATCCCAAGCGATCATACAGACGTAGGGTTTTTGGTGAGATACGACTAAGTTGAGCAAAGTCACTAATTTTAAGCATTGATGATCCCTAAATCTCTGCTATTTACGAGTTAACACTTTGCCCCAAGGTGAAAGTCAAGAACTTTTTTTCTTTGTTATTGAATTAGCAAGAATTGGATAGCCACAGTCGGTATATCGGTTTTTAAAAGAAAATTGGGTGATTTGTCACCATATTTATCTATTAAAGTTCAAAAAGCTTTAAAAATCGCTTTAAATCTTATTTAATATTATTTTTTGCTATTTTTGATATGTAGTTTGGAAAGTTGCAGATCGTAAGTGGTACAATAAAAAGTACAACATATAGACTGAGTCATGGATATTCACAGTGCTAGTCAAGCTAGAGCCAATCTGTTTAAGTTACTAGAACAGGTTAATCAAGAGAGCAAACCTTGTATTATCACTTCTCGCAAGGGTGATGGAGTATTAATTTCTAAAGATGATTGGGAAAGCATTCAAGAAACATTATATTTACAGTCTATTCCAGGAATGCAGCAGTCAATTATAAAAGGTATGGCAACTCCTTTGTCTGAATGTGTTTCTGAGGATGAATTAGAGTGGTAGATGCCCAATGGCAACTAAAATTTACTAAGCAGGCAAAAAAAGATGCTCAAAAACTTGCTGCTGCTGGATTGAAACCTAAAGCACAGCAATTATTAGAAATTCTCAGACAAAATCCTTTTACCTCACCTCCCAGTTACGAAAAACTCCAGGGAGATTTGAAAGGAGCTTATTCTCGTCGTATTAACGTGCAACATCGTCTAGTCTATGAGGTCATAGAGTCGCAAAACACAATAAAAATTATCCGAATGTGGTCGCATTATGGGGAATAAATTGCGATCAGCCGAAGGCTGGCACTGCGTGATCGCTTATATGAATTTAGTGATTTTTAGGTATAGTGTGATCGCAGGTATTAAACAAGGATTAGCAGATATAGAATCAGGAAAAACTCGCCCTTAATAAATATGCTGTTGAATCTTACTAAGCTTTCTTTGCCACAATAAACACTCCTTTTAATTTAAACACCCCTTTGCGTGTGCTTTTGTTCGGTTGCCAATGGTAGTCAATTGTAAAACCAGCATCAATCAAATTATTTTCCAATTCTTTCCTGGTAAAAACCTTAACTAACGGTATTAAACCCAAAAATACTCCAATTGACGCGATACCCTTAAACCACTTCATCGTATCTCCCAAACACGCCGTACTGGTGACAAAAACTCCGCCTGGTTTAAGTATCTTGTGAACTTTGCTAATTACTTCTTTCTTGTTTTCAAGTAAGTGCAAAATACCAAGCCCTAACACTACATCAAAGGTTTCATCAGCTACAGTTAATTCTTCGATAGTTAATTGTTCAAAGGTGATGTTGTTGATGTTTTTTGCCTCGGCTTTACCCCGAGCAATTTTAATCATGTTCGACGAGAAATCTATTGCCCGAATATGTTTAACATAGGGTGCGTGAACGATAGCGGTCGATCCTGTTCCGCAGCCAAACTCCAACACTGACATATCTGGCTTAAAGTATTCCCGTGTAACTTGCAGTTTTTTCTGATAAGCTGCCTCATCTGCAATAGGTTGTTGTGAATAATTTTCTGCGGTTTTGTCCCAAAATTTAACTGAATTGTTCATCATATAGCCCGATTATTTAACCAATCAATC
>JASJDB010000272.1 GCA_030065315.1 Xenococcaceae cyanobacterium MO_167.B52
GAAGGGAATACTTTAGTGCCTTTAGGGCTAAATTCTGCATTCTAAATTCTCACAAATTTAAAGTGTTGTATCTAAACAGGATTTAGTATGAGGTACAGTAACCTTAAGCTTTTTGTTTATCCGTAGGTGTTATCCGAAGGTGTCCTAAAGGATACACCTTCGGATATACCCTTTAGGGATCCTTTAGGACATGGTTCATGGTTCATCGTTGATTGGTTGTATCTCATTTATTTGATAAAGGCTATATAAAGGAGCCAAATTTCCATATTCTAAGTTACAAAATCTTTCTACCAACTAAAATTTCTCTTACTTCTAACATGGCAGAATAGGTAGGTAAAATATGTAAGGTTTCCTCCACAGCAGTTAGAGATAGAGCGTGATTCAAAGCCTTAGATAAGTCTGCTTCTACAATCAGTTTAAAGTTAAATTCTGCTAAACTTTCCCCACTATATTGTAAGCGTAACGCCATATCGTAAGTCCGATCACCACTTACGATAAATGTACCACCCTGTTGTAGTAGTTTTTCGGTATCAACATCCCAGATCCAAGATACATCAGTGCCATCAGGAATGCGATCATTGAGAACAAATAAAGTAACTGGAGCGGTTTCTCGCTGTTGAATATCCTTAACAGCGCGGATAGTTTCATTCATTCCTACGGGATTTTTGGATAGTAAAATACGAATGTGTTTATTATCTACAGTCAACTCTTCCGCTCTCCCAAAAGCTGCTTTAAAATTTTTAATAGTCTCAAATATTAACTCTTGTTTAATCCCAATCTCCAGGGCAAGTAGTCCTGCTGCGATGGTATTGTACTTGTTATAGACTCCAATCAAAATTTGTGACCATTCCTGGGAATTAATTGCTGTCTCACTCTTAGCAAAACCACAACTGGGACATTTATAATCTCCTAAGTGAGATAAATATACCCCTTGATAATCTAGTAAATGACCACAACTAGGACAGTAAATCGAATCTACTGCATGGGGGATAGCTTCGAGGTACAATTCTGGTTCATTGAGTCCAAAAAATGCTACTTTTTGCTCTAAATTTTGTCCCAAATAAGCTAGAGTTGGATCATCTGCATTCAGAATAATTCTAGTGTCTTTAGGTAAAGACTTAATTGCATTGCCCCAACGTTGAGCAATAGTATCTACCTCTCCATAGCGATCTAGTTGATCGCGAAATAAATTTAACCCTAAAATATATTGGGGCTGACAATCTTGTAATACTAGGGGTAAAACATTCTCATCTACTTCTAAGATGGCATAATCAGAATCTAAGTTACCAGTGATATCTGCATCTGCTAATAATGCAGCAGTCAACCCATTAAGCAAATTCGCACCACTAGCATTATGGGTTACTTTGTAGCCTTGATTTTCTAAAATAGTTTTGAGTAGTAAAGAAGTCGTGGTTTTGCCGTTTGTTCCTACAACTAGAATCACTCCCTGCTTGACTTGCTCAAACAGTAAAGGTAACAAACGAGGATGTAAACGGCGAGATATAGAGCCTGGCAACACAGAAGCAGCACCCAATTTAAGCGATCGCACCGCACTAGTAACAATTTTAGCTATTCCTACAGCAAGGCTTAAGCGAATTCGATCTAAAATTTTCATGAAAATAGTCAATAATACCAGCTTGTTTCGTAATTATGTCCTATATCAAAGATAATTTGACGCACAGAAACTAATGATATTATTTGGGATCGAGGTTTTTAAAAGTTAATGGTAGTTAACAAATAATCTAGAATGTCCCAGTGTGTGGGATTATGGGTAGATAATGAATAACAATCAGGCTTTATATTAGCCAACTAAAAAAACTGCTGTTGGGAGAAATCTTTCATGCGAGACGCGGTAACTAAGTTAATTAAAAGTTACGACGTGACTGGTCGCTACCTCGACCGAGATGCGATAGATAGTTTAAAATCATACTTTACTTCTGGAACGGCAAGAGTAACTGCTGCTACAATTATCAGTGGCAATGCTGCTTCTATCGTGCGCCAAGCTGGTTCAACGTTATTTGAACAAGTACCAGAATTAATTCGTCCAGGAGGGAATGCCTATACTACTCGTCGTTATTCTGCTTGTTTGCGAGATATGGACTACTATCTCCGCTATGCTAGTTATGCTTTAGTAGCTGGAGATATGAATGTTTTAGACGAACGAGTATTACAGGGATTACGAGAAACTTATAATTCTTTAGGTGTACCCATTGGTCCGACTGTTGTTGGGATCCAAATCATGAAAGATATGGTGAAACAGATGGCTAGTGACACTGGTGTTGAGGATACTAAGTTTATTGATGAGCCTTTTGATTATATGACTCGCCAACTAAGCGAGGTATCTGTATAGTAAAAAACATTTTACACTACTATGTAAATCTACTTACAGAAAAATACCCTTTCTGTGGGTATTTTTTTATTAGAGAAATAAATCAGGTAATTCACTGAGGCTAGAAATACTAATTTAGAAGATAGTCTAGTGTCAGTTAGAAGGTCGAATTTACTGCTCCATTTTTATAATTGCCTAACAACAGATATGAAATAAGCATTTCCTTCTATCAGTGGGTGATTTAATTTCTACGCTTTATGCTGTGCTATTTTTTAAATAGCACAGTTTTTTTAGTTACTTTGGTTCTTCCGATTTGGTTATGCTAAATTAATCAGTAAATATTATTATCAAAATTGAGCTATTACTTCCAAAATACTATAGATAATTGCTAACATTAGAAGTCGATATAATAAGAAGTAAAATAATTGACTTATGCTTGAGCCATAATCACACCAAGCTATTGGAATAGGCTGGGGAATCACAGCATTTGGTGGAAAAGCATACCATTTACTATCTTGGAAAAATGGCTCTGTCCAACCATGAACATTACACCATTTTTCTTTTCTTACGTATTCAGTTAAAGAAATAAATCTTTCTATTTTTGTCTTAAATATAAACCTCATAGTCTTGATAGTTTTAAGTGGTTAATAAAAATAATTATTTACCCTCTATTTCATCAGGGGGATTTCATTCAAGATTCAGCAATGTATTTACTTGCGTTCAGCCGTAATTATATCGATAGATTGTGTTCTAAAATGACGAATTCTCGTGACAGCATAAAAAGTCAATATTGAGAATGAAATAGCAGGGCTATTTCATTGAGTTTGAATGTAGATTTTAACTCTAACCTAGACATATCATTTTTTGGGACAATAATTACAGTTTTAAATATTTTTTAATTATTGAACTTTAGTTAATTTGATTATTTATTATTTTCTTTTTCAATAATAATCTTAATATTTATACATAAAATATTATAGCGCACCGCTACGCAGATCTCTTCGAGATCGCTTATAGTTTATGATATAATTGTTTTCATAAAGAGCGCAACAGAAACATCATTGAATTAATCATAAATAATACTTCAGAGAAAGTAGATTTTGATACAGAGTTGAAAACTACTAAACATTAGATTTAAAAGCAATAGAAAATGCTTCTAAAGAATTAAAAAAATTTACTTGTGGCAAAATTAAAGTCAAAACTAATTGCTGCTGCCTACTGCCCTCTCTAATCCACCCAGCGCAACACATTACGAATAATGCTCCAACGAGGTTGCTTCTGCTCGCTCCCTTGACCCAAGATCCAGTATTCATAGGCATCTTGGATTGTGCCATCGTGCTTCTTGAGTTCAATCCAGTGATCCACTACTTCATCAAGGAGTTCATCTTGACCAGGGAAGGGATAGACCAGCGGAATAGCCACGTTACGAGGAAAGGGAGTCACCACTTGAAACCTGGGATAGAGAAGCGTCCAAGCGGAACCTTCCTCAGCACTGATAAACAGCGCGTCTAAATCTTGACCTGCTCCCACCCCTTCAAAAAATTCTCGGTCAGATTGGAGGTCGATAAACTCGGCATTGGGCAGCAACCCTTTTACTTTTTGCGTCAGAATTGCTGGGTCTTCAACACCAATTCTCAAGTTCTTCATTTGGTTAATTGACCCTAGGTTCGAGAACTTATTGTCTTGATAGTCAGGAACCACCAGTGCCAAATTGATATAGAGATAGGGATCGGAAAAGCGCATATCCCCAGTCCGCTTAGTCGTACCAACAATTCCCGACATAGCGATATCGAAGTGGTCTTCATTTAGTTGCTGAGTTAGGGAACTATACTGAAACGGCACAAACTCAATTTTAGCGATCTCAAATCCGCGGGCAAATCGCTGTGCCATCTCGATATCAAATCCGACTAACTGTTTATCGGAGTTGTAGTAGGACCAGGGGAGGTTGTCAGGATCGAAACCAATGCGGATTATGCCACGGCGCTTGATTCGTTCCCAGTTCATCTCACCACTCAGTAAGGGGTCGGGATTAGGAGCAGGCGCAACGATAGTAGCAGGGACAAGATTATCTGGCAATTGCATTGAAACAATTACCTTATCCTTGTCATAAGCACCTTGGGAGGCATAGCCTAAATAGGAACGAATTCCGAACAGGGAAATTATTCCTGCAATCGCACTACTCACTGCCAGCATCCCTAATTGTCGCCACTGAATTCGCATCAGAGAGCGCAGGGCGCAAGTAGTCAGGACAGTAAAGATAAACAGATAAGTCGCAGCTAGAGCATTTCGGAAAGTTGCTCCACTAACCTGAGAAATTCCTGCTTTTTGTTGATGCTGATGAGACTAATACCCACCAAGATACAGAAAATGACTACCGCTGGAACTTCATTCTCTGCTAGGGAATTAAAGGGATTTTTGGGAATAAACAGTCCGAGAAAATCAAATCTCTTAGGTGGGTCGATGAGACTGGTACTGAAGAATGAGGCGGATACAAGCTTAGGAAACGCCAGTGGGATGAGCAGAACCGTCACAATTGCGATCACGCAGTGCCTGCCTTCGGCAGATCGCCCATAGCCCCAGCAAAACTATAATGGCTTTCTCCGCCAGTCGGTTACTCTGTTCCAGATTGAGCTTGCCGATCCCACCAACTAGAGAAAGGACGATGTAGGGTAGTACCGTCATTTCCAGTAAGCCAACAAAAGCATCTCCGAGAATCTTGAATCTCGCACATCCTTCCCCAAAGAAAAGACCACAACCAATGCCAACAAAAAGTCCCATCAGGGTCAGTTCAGACAACCCCAGTCTTCGTTTTTTTGGGGGCTTGGATATTTCCTTCTGTGGGGATTCATTAGTTTGGCTCATTTTTTAGCTACAACACCTCAAAGATAATTCGAGAAACCTTTAACTTAAATAATGGGGCAGGTCAATATGGATTTTGGGCATGGAATATTTCTGTCTAATCCTTAATTCCTAATCCCAGAGCCATGGCTCTTAATTTCTTGCCCCATTCTAAGTAAATTGTTCTTTATTTGATGTATCTAAGTATTATCTCATAATTATTAGACATGATATCAACAAATAATTATTTGATTGAGTTGGTAAATGAACCATTAACCATCAATATCCGCAGCTGTCCCGCAAGGGGATACCGCTGCGAGACCGTAGGGAATCCTTTAGGGCATATATCCTTTAGGACGATGAACGATTATTTCCCACTAAGTATGATTAGGCTCATTGGTAAGTCAATCTACCCAGTGCAACACATCCCTAATAATGCTCCAACGAGGGGACTTTTGTTCGCCTCCTTGACCTAATATCCAATGATCGTAAGCATCTTGGATTGTTCCATCGTGTTTCTTGACTTCTATCCAATAATTCACCATTTCGCCAAGAAGATCATCTTTGCCAAGGAAGGGATAAACCAGAGGAATATCGAGATTGCGAGGAAAAGGAGTAACCACTTGAAACTTAGGATACAAGAGTGTCCAAGCAGAGGCAGCCTCCGCACTGTCAAACAGTGCATCCAAATCTTTACCCGCTCCTGTATTTTCAAAAAATTCTCGGTCAGATTCGAGGTCGATAAACTCCGCATTAGGTAGCAATTCTTTGATTTTCTTAGTGAGAATTGCTGGGTCTTCAATCCCAATTCTTAAGTGCTTTCTCTGGTTAATTGACGCTAGTGTAGAAAACTCCTCGTCTCGATAATCAGGAACAACCAGGGCTAAATTTACGTACATATAGGGATCGGAAAAGCGTGTTTGCTGGAAACGCTCAATTGTTCCCACAACTCCCGACATGGCAATATCAAAGTGATCTTGACCCATCAGTTGTCCTAAACTACTAAACTGCAAAGGTACAAACTCAATTTTGACACCGAGTTCGTATGCCAGTTGATGAGCCATGTCGATATCAAATCCAACCAACTGTTTTTGAGAATTGTAGTAAGACCAGGGAAGGTTATCAGGATCGAAACCAATACGAATTACACCCCGTCGCTTGATTCGTCCCCATATAGTCTCACCAGGTAGTAAAGGCTTGGGATTGGGTGCAGGTTTTACGATAGTAGCAGGAACCAGATTTTCTAGTAATTGCATGGAGGCAATTACCTTATCCTTATCATAAGCATCTTGAGAAGCATAGCTTAAATAGGTGCGAACACCAAACAGGGAAATCATTCCAGCGATCGCACTACTCACTGCCAGCATTCCTAATTGTCGCCACTGCAATCTTATCAGAGACCGCAAAGCGCAGGTTGTCAAGACAGTAAACATAAATAGATAAGTAGCAGCTAAAGCATTACTGAAGCGGTCAATTAAGACATTGGTAACAATAAATAACTGAAACATATCTGACGGTAACTGCGCCAGATCGAGCAAAAAGGGAATAGAAATGGTCGAGCTACCGAAATGACTGAAGAATCCAGCACCAATCAGGAGTGGATACTGTTCCAGTTGCAAGGGAGTTCCCAAATACCAAGCTGTAAAAGTGATAAAACTCGTGGTCAACAATCTTCCTAGATGGGGAAAAGGAAATCCCAGAGGTACTAGCAATTCAATGATTGATTCAGTTTCTTCATTTTCCAGTTCATAATCCTGAAACATCTTTTTGACATCTTCGATCAGCATTGGTAACACCACCAAAACTTTTCCAGTGGCAAAAGCTAAGATGAATGAATCTTTAGAGATTTGAAGCAAGTCTTTATAGCGAAAGGGAGTCAAAATAGCTCCTAATGCCGGCAACAGTCCGAATCCTAATAAAAAAGTAGCCACCGTATAGGTGATTAAGTATCCTTGAAGTCGCCCAATTTCCGCCAGAGTCATAGTTCCAGCAGCACTCGCGGTAATAAAAAACACCCCCGCAGGAGTCAGCTTGACAATCATCTTGGTCACTTTAGACATGGATTCGGACAGCAGATCGACCAACTTGATAAATCTTTTCTTTTTGTTGATGTTGATGATACTGATACCCACCAAGATACAGAAAATGACTACTGCTGGAACTTCATTATCTGCCAGGGAATTGAAAGGATTAGCAGGAATAAATAGTCCGAGAAAATCAAATTTTTTCGGTGGGTCGATCAGGCTGGTACTGAAGAAAGAAGCTGACACAAGCTGAGGAAAAGCCAGTGGAATAAGCAATACTGTTATAATTGCAATCGCCCATAGCCCCAGCAAAACTAGAATGGCTTTCCCTGCCAATCGCTTACTATGCTCTAGGTTAAGCTTCCCGATTCCCCCAACTAGAGAGAGAACAATGTAGGGTAATACCGTCATTTGTAGTAAGCCAACAAAAGCATCCCCTAGAATCTGGAATCT
>JASJDB010000273.1 GCA_030065315.1 Xenococcaceae cyanobacterium MO_167.B52
CTTCAAAACCCATACACTTTGAGATTGTCTAGATTATTCTGATTACCTCTTCTGACTTCTGACTTCTGACTTCTGACTTCTGAACCTCGCCAAAAAACTTTTTCAGCAAACCCTACTTAGTCCTGGTCTTTGAATCGCCAGTACCGCAGTTACAAAATTATGATTTTTTAATTGCCATAACTATTTTTTGGAAAAATTATGAAAAAAATATGAAATATGAGATAATTATGAAAAGGCTAATTGCTTCAATCAATTTACTTTTTTATGACATCATCTCTATCCTTTGGAATCGGCAAAATTGCAGTTAAACTAAAACGCTACAGCCTAATTATGGCAGTAGCTTTAGCACTATGTATTAGTAGCTGCAACTCGGAAAACCAGATCGATTCCACTGATTCTAGTCCCAACGAAATAGCTACCAATGTAGAACAAAAAAACAGTAAAAAGAAAGTAGTTACTACTTTTACTATTTTGGCAGACATGGCTCGTAATGTCGGGGGGGATAAGCTAGAAGTAAAATCTATTACCCGTATTGGCGCAGAAATTCATGGTTATGAGCCCACTCCTAGCGATCTAACTCAAGCTCAAGATGCAGAGTTGATTCTCTACAACGGGATGAACTTAGAAAGATGGTTTGAGCAGTTTTATAAAAATCTCGGCGATGTTGAATCAGTACTTCTGACCGAAGGAATTGAAGGAATACCTATCTCAGAAGGTCCTTATAAGGATAAATTTAATCCCCATGCTTGGATGTCTCCCAAGAACGCTTTGATTTATGTGGAGAATATTCGCAAGGCATTTGTCAAAATAGATCCAGCCAATGCAGATACCTACAACACTAATGCAGAAGCTTACAGCAAAAAGTTACAAGCCATAGATCGCAAACTCCAAGAAGATTTAGCCCGCTTATCTCCTCAACAGCGTTATCTAGTAACTTGCGAAGGCGCATTTTCTTACTTAGCTCGTGATTATGGACTGAAAGAGATTTATATGTGGGCGATTAATGCTGAGTCTCAATCTACTCCCAAACAAATTCAAAATGTGATTAAAGCAGTAAAAGCCAATTCTATTCCCACTGTTTTTTGTGAAAGCACTGTCAGTAGCGAAGGTCAAAAACAAGTAGCCAAAGAAACTGGCTCGCGTTTTGGAGGTAATCTCTATGTCGATTCCCTTTCTACTAAAGATGGTCCCGTACCGACTTTTATTGATTTACTCCAATATGATGCCGAGACTATTACTAAAGGATTATTAGGGAAGTAGGAGACTCGGAAGGCAAGGGGACAAGGGGGACAAGGGAGACAAGGGAGATAGGGGAGATAGGGGAAATGGAGAAGACAAAGGAGATAACAGAGTTGAAAACAACTAACAACTAACAACTAACTACCAAAAAAACCATGACTCAAACTTTAGGTATCACCGTTGACAATATCAGTGTCACTTACACCAATTCCCGTCTAGCTCTCTATGATGCTAGTTGCTATGTAAAACCAGGAAACATTACAGCTTTAGTGGGTCCCAATGGTGGGGGAAAATCTACCCTGTTTAAATCGATTATGGGTTTTTTAGAACCTAATCAGGGAAAAGTAAATATTAGTGGGTTACCAATTCATCAAGCTCAAAAGAAACAATTAGTGGCTTATGTACCCCAAGCAGATGAGGTAGATTGGAATTTCCCTGTCAGTGTCTGGGATGTGGTTATGATGGGACGCTATGGCTATATGAATTTGTTTCGTATTCCCTCTGCTAAAGATCGTCGTTTGGTGAAGGAAAGTTTAACCAGAGTAGGCATGATGGATTTTAAGGATCGGCAAATTGGGGAACTTTCTGGAGGTCAGAAAAAACGAGCATTTCTCGCTAGAGCTTTGGCACAAGAAGCGAAAATAATGCTACTAGATGAACCTTTTACAGGGGTAGATGTCAAGACAGAAAAAGCAATTATCGATCTGTTGTTACAACTACGAGATTCAGGACATACTATCTTAATTTCCACTCACGATTTGGCTTCTATTTCTACTTTTTGTAACCGCGTAATCCTGCTCAATCAAACTATTCTGGCTTCTGGCAAAACTGAAGCTGTATTTACAGAGGAAAATTTAGCTATGACTTTTGGCGGACTACCAATCAGAAGTAAAAAAGCAGAAAAAATCAACACTATAGGTTTTGATTAATGCTCTTAGACTGGATTACTGAACCATTGGAATATGGTTTTATGGTCAAAGCTCTCTGGGTGAGTGCTTTTGTCGGAATAGTTTGTGCGGTGCTTTCTTGCTATATTACCCTCAAAGGTTGGTCTTTGATGGGGGATGCAGTTGCTCATGCGGTTGTACCAGGGGTAGTGGTGGCTTATGCTCTTGGTATTCCTTTTGCTGTTGGTGCTTTCTTGTTTGGTTTTGGCGCAACAGTTGCGATCGGTTATGTTAAAGAAAATACCCGACTCAAAGAAGATGCGGTAATTGGAGTCGTCTTTACTGGGTTTTTTGCTTTTGGATTGATGTTATCAACTAAAATCCCTAGCAATATCGATTTATTTCATATCTTATTTGGCAATGTCTTGGGTATCTCCCAAGAAGATATTATTCAAACTTTAATTGCTGGCTTCATTACCTTGTTGGTAATTTTATTGCGTCGCAAAGATTTATTGCTATTTTGTTTTGATCCTAACCACGCTAAAGCTATTGGTTTAAATACTACCTTTATGTACTATACCTTATTGCTAGTTTTAGCACTTACTATTGTTACTGCTCTACAAACGGCTGGAATTATTTTAGTAGTAGCAATGTTGGTTACTCCTGGTGCAACTGCCTATTTATTAAGCGATCGCTTTGACCGAATGCTTGCTATTGCTGTTGGTACTAGCTTATTATCTAGCATCCTAGGAGTTTACCTAAGCTATCACCTAGATGCAC
This sequence comes from Xenococcaceae cyanobacterium MO_167.B52, assembly GCA_030065315.1. Lineage (GTDB taxonomy): Bacteria > Cyanobacteriota > Cyanobacteriia > Cyanobacteriales > Xenococcaceae > JASJCP01. The sequence goes on from JASJDB010000273.1 coordinate 2,907, forward strand.
CTACTGGTGCTTGTATTGTGGTGTTACTAACCCTCCTATTTGTTGCTGCGATGATTTTTGCACCCAAATATGGTTTACTCCGTAGATCTTGCTCCAAAATAGAAAGTGATGGTGGTTATCAATAATACCAATTCTCTTTAATAGAACTACAAAGCGAGATTAATATTGTTTCAGAGAAAAATAATTTACCCACTAAAACTAGAATCACAAGCTACTCAATTTCGTTGCGGTTCTTTTTTTATGCGATAATCCAGATTAGAGAATATTTTAAGATTTGTTATATTTCTTTAAGTTAATGAGTGAACCAGATCAACAAAAAACTATAAGCGAACCAGGTCAAGAAAAAACTTTAGCCGAACAAGCCCCCTCAAGTTATGAGTGTCGTGCTTGTGGTTACGTATACGATCCAGCTAAAGGCGATAATCAAAACAAAATTGAGTCAGGCACACTTTTTACAGATTTACCAGATAGTTGGCGTTGTCCCGTATGTGGTGTTCCCCCAAGCCAATTTATTGATATTGGCGCACAGGGTGCACCATCTGGCTTTGCAGAAAACTTAAACTACGGACTAGGGGTCAATACTCTTACTCCCAATCAAAAAAACCTCCTAATTTTTGGTGGTTTAGGATTAGCATTTTTATTTTTCCTGAGTTTATATGGTCTTCATTAAATAGGCTGTTTCTTTTGTCGTTTAGTAATTTTTAGATCTATCAATCAAACAATATGAATCAAGTATTGCAAAAGCTGAAAGCAGCAGCCCTGTTAGTAGTAGTTTGTCTATTTTGTATTAGCTGTAGTGAAGTTCCATCAGTTAGTAATAATCCTTGGAAAGTATTAACCTTGCCCACAGAAGCTATCTTTGCGGATGTTGCTTTTACCGATGAGGGAAATCATGGTTGGTTAGTTGGCACCAAAGAAACTATTTTTGAAACCAATGATGATGGGGACACCTGGTCAGAAAAGAAAATTGACTTAGGAGATGAACTAATTGCTTTTACTGGCGTTAGTTTTAGTGGACAAGAAGGTTGGATAGTTGGGAAACCTTCTATCATGCTACACACCGATGATGGTGGTGAAAATTGGTCAAGAATCCCTCTAAGTGCCAAGCTTCCTGGTAGTCCCGATGGGATTATTGCTCTGGGTGCAGATACAGCGGAAATGGTGACAGACTTAGGTGCCATCTATAAAACTACTGATGGTGGTAAAAACTGGAAAGCCCTAGTAGAAGGTGCTGTTGGTGTAGCTCGTAATATCACCCGTTCTCCCGATGGTAGCTACGTTGCAGTTTCCAATAAAGGCAACTTTTATTCTACTTGGAGACCTGGTGATACTGAATGGACTCCCCACAATCGTAATTCTTCCCGCAGACTGCAAAATATGGGATTTGGTCAAGATGGTCAATTATGGTTACTAGCCCGTGGTGGTGTGGTACAGTTTAGCGATACGGGAGAGGAAGGGGAATGGACTGAAGCTATTTATCCTGAATTTTCTACTAGCTGGGGTCTATTAGATATCGGCTATCGTACTCCAGAAGAAGTCTGGATTGCTGGTGGAAGTGGTAATCTACTTTATAGTCCTGATGGTGGTGAAACTTGGCAAAAAGACCGAGAAGTGGAAGAAGTCCCTTCTAATCTTTATAAAGTCGTATTCAACTCCCCAGACAAAGGATTTGTACTTGGAGAAAGAGGTTATTTACTCAAGTATGAACCAAGTGATTCTAACGCAGCTTAATTCTCTTTATACAGTTGTGATAGGGTCAGTCTGTTGCGTATTATGTAAATTATGGTAAACAACCTTTAAGGAAGGAGAAGCAAAAAATTATGGCAGGTACTACTGGCGAAAGACCATTTTCTGACATTATTACCAGTATTCGTTACTGGGTAATCCACAGTATCACTATTCCTATGCTGTTTATTGCAGGATGGTTATTTGTGAGTACTGGTTTAGCCTATGATGCTTTTGGGACTCCCCGTCCTAATGAGTATTTCACTCAAGATCGTTTAGAGTTACCTATTCTCAATGATCGCTATGGTGCTTCTGAGCAAATCACAGAATTTAACAAATAAATAAGTTATTTACAAAACAAGTAAGGTGAAACCCTATGACAAACAGTCCTAATGAACCAATTTCTTATCCTATTTTTACGGTTAGATGGTTAGCCATTCATACTTTAGCAGTTCCCACTGTTTTCTTTTTAGGCGCGATCGCAGCAATGCAATTTATTCAAAGATAGGCAAAAACAATGGATAGAAATACAAATCCCAATAGACAACCAGTAGAACTCAATAGAACGTCTCTTTACTTAGGATTGCTTCTAATTGCAGTCTTAGGCATTCTCTTCTCTAGTTACTTCTTTAACTAGACTAAATATTGTTCTGAAAAATTAATTAATAGCAACTAGGAGGTACAAAAATCATGTTTGCAGACGGTAGAATTCCCTTATGGATTGTAGCTACGGTAGCAGGTTTAGGCGTAATTGCTGTAGTGGGAACCTTTTTCTATGGAGCTTATGCTGGCGTAGGCTCTGCTATGTAATTTAGCACTTAATCATAATTTTTTCATCAGAAACCGCCTCTTTTTAATAAGCTGGCGGTATTTTTTTTATACTATGTTTAAACTTTGGTAGCTTGGTTAAGGCTCTGGTTTAGCTCTGGAAGCCCCAAAATAAAAGTAACTGGAAAAAAATGCTCACCCCAATATTGTTCGGTTAAGCTCGAAAACACTCGTTCAGGAGGAATGTAGAATTTAGAAGTAATTTTTTTCTTAATTATACATTCTACATTCTAAATTTAACTCACCATATGACTTTTAAGCCTAAATGAACAGTATTGATGCCCACCCTACCTAAAATTGTTTAATAAAATCAGCCTCTATAGTTATAGGACTTTCGGTAAATCCACGATTAACAAAACTCGCTAAATTTAAGGAATCTAAATTAGACAAACAATTACTATTAGTTATTTCTTGATAGCAATCTCCTTGTAACTGATAAAAAGTAATCTTGTTATTTTTCCAGAACCAAACTTCTTTTACTTCCAACATTTTATATTTATCTAAATCCTCAATGCCACCACTAGAGAATATTACTTCAATGGCTAGATCGGGGATATCTTTATCAGTGTTAAACGCAAAACTAATATCAGGCTCTTTTCCTACTAATGGGGGATTTTTTAGAGTAGTAGAACCCATAGGAAAATATAACAAGTTATGTCTTCTACAATAAGCTTTGACCAAATCACCAATAACTTCTGCAATACGTTCGTGATTCTTACTGGGTGACACTAATGTTATTACTCCCTCAAAAAAATCAACTTTATAACCTAGATATTCTTTAGTAATAAACTGTTCAAAATCTGACCAAGTCATTCCCGCCAAACTTAAAGTCTGATCTGATTTATTTAGGCGATCGCTATCTATAGGTAGTGGAATATTAATTAACATAATTTTGCTCACTTAGTCGATTCTAAAATAGTTTTCAAAGCTTGCTTGAGTTAATGATAATCTTATATATTATCGAAACCTATGCAGGTAGTTTTGAACAAGAAGATACAGATATTGATGCTCGCCCCTATGCTATTGATGGTGGAGAAACCTCACCTGATTTTAAAGGATTTCATCGTATCGAAACCTTGATTCATCGGGATGGTAATTTGAGGATAGGGACTTCCACAACTAAAGTTAATTTTTTTAGACATAAATTCCATGAATAGCCCTGTAGAATTTAATCCTGATGAATGGGTAATTGATAGTAACGATCGCACCAGTCTATCAATTAAGATAAAAAAACGCCTATTTTACGAAAAGTCTCCCTATCAAACAGTAGAGGTATTTGAAACTTGCGATCGCGGTAAAATGTTAACTATAGACCGCATGGTAATGTGTACCGAAGCTGACGAAACTTCCTACCATGAGATGTTAGTTCATGTACCGATGCAAACCAAATCTAGCATTAAAGATGTGTTAGTAATTGGTGCTGGAGATGGGGGGACAATAAGGGAATTAGTGCGTTATGAAAACATCGCAACTATTACGATGGTAGAGATTGATGAAGCAGTAGTAAGGGCTTCAAAAGAGTTTTTACCGAATATTTCTTGTGCTTTAGAACATCCCAAATTAAAACTATTAATTGATGATGGGATTAAATTTGTCCAAGAAGCTGCCGATAATAGCTACGATTTAATTATTATTGATTCCTCCGATCCTGTAGGACCCTCTGAAGGATTATTTACCCAGTCATTTTACCAAGATGTATATCGTTGTTTACGAGCTACTGGTTTGATTGCCCTACAAAGTGAATCCCCCTCTTTTAACCCTAAAGCCTTTGTAGAATTAAATCACTGTCTCAAAGGAGTTTTTGGCAAAGACAAAGTGCATTGTTACTTGGTTTTTATCCCCATGTATCCCAGTGGAATATGGAGTCTAACTTATGCTTCCAAATCGGGTATATCTCCTTTGAGTTTTAATCGCGATCGCGTGTTAAAATTTACTCAGAAACATAACTTAAGTTATTACAATGGGGATGTACATCAATCTGCTTTTGCTTTGCCGACTTACATTAAAAAAATGATTGGAGAGGGGTAGAAGTATAGTTTATACTCTTCAATTATTAATTAGAACTTAAGTATTGAAAAACGTCGTTATTATTTCTGTCGATATCATAAATGTATCCAAAGTTTATAGCAACTCTTCTTCTTAAACCCCAAGAAGGATAAAGAGTAATTCTTAACTCCCTGGTAGCATGATAATTGGCTGATTCTATTAATTGTAAAGTAACATC
>JASJDB010000274.1 GCA_030065315.1 Xenococcaceae cyanobacterium MO_167.B52
AATTGCTTTAATAATTGAATATATTTGTCACTCATAATTTTTTAAAGAATATACAAAAAATAGTTAATTACTTATACCATTTATCTTTTTTCCAGTCTTCTTTATTATATTCAGCATGAGTTAAAACACTACGGATAAATACTTTATTATGTTTGAAATCAATATAAGTAATTAAACGAAAATTATTTCCTCCAATATTAAACACAACAAAATTTTTAACCAAGTCTGCTGAAGGAAAAGTTTGACGAACATCATTAAAACTTTGCCATCGATGTTGCGTTGTTAATTTATACCAATATCTTAAACTAACCTCCGCATTAGGATGATTGCGCCAGAATTTTCTGAGCCTATTCTGCGAGATGACGTGCATCTAATCCCCTTTTTGAGTCTCATAATTAGCTATATGTTTATTGGCTTCGCAATTTGCTAAGTTTTATATTAAAGGCATTATAGCTGAATAGTTAGTAGGTGCTAAATTAATAGCGATCGCAGGTGGATTAATATTAACTCTGTTTTGTATAAGTTACTTAAAAAATAAGTAATAAGTAAAATAAATAATATTATTACCTATTGATTAATAAGAGCCAATAGCTTGTTGTTGATATTTGTAAGCCTCATCCATGTTTTATTAACTGGGTAAATTTTCTAAATAGTTGAGAAATTCTAATAATTCATTATCTTGAAGATGGACACGGGCTCTTTTGCCATAAGTACTTAGTAAATAATCTCTTCCTTGTTCTTTTGTCCACTTTAAACGCTTCATTTCCAGATCGATTTTGTGCATCACTTCATTAAAGTCTATTGGCACTGGAGCCGAAGATTCTGTTTTTGTTTCGACCGAGGATACGGGTTCAGGAGGTGGTGTATCTTCTACTATGGGTTGATCGAAAATGTTTCTTTGATATTCTTGGGTTTCTAGAGGGGATGTTTCTGGTTCTGTAATTACTTCTGTGGGAATGTTATTCGTAGCCTTTGATTTGCTGTTTTCTGAAGCTACAGCAGCAGCAACTGGTTGGGGTATTGGCTCAGGTATTGGGGATGGTGGTTGAACTTTTGGCTGTGGTTGAGTTTTTACCACAGGGGAAATAAGTTTTTCTTCCTTGTCTCCCAGTCTCCCAGTCTCCCAGTCTCCCTTGTCTCCTTGTCCCCCTTGTCTCCTTGTCTCTGTATCTCCTTTGTCTAAAACTAAAGCTGCGATCGCTCTTTCCCTGGCAGCATCTTCAGCTAGTTCGATAGTATTTTCTCCTGCTAAACCAGTAGCAAGAACAACTCCTTCTACTTCGACGGAAACTTTAACTAAATATAATCCGCGATCGATATCTATTAATTCACTAATTAGACTGCCTTGGGGATAGTGATGGCGAAATTGGGTCAACATAAGAGCGATTGTACTGTTTGTTATTAATACTAATTAACTAATTTAGGGTCAAAAGTCAAAGAAATTTGCCAATAGCTCCAGAAAAATTACAATAGACTATGGGATAGTTATAAACTAACTTCTAATCTTTAGCTAAAAACATCTTCGATAATTCAATTGTTTTCTAAAGTAGCAGCAAGTTAGATGACAACAAGAAACAACAGAGTCGGCAGGTTAGTGATACGCCTCTATGAAAAGGAGTAAAACCACTTCTGCAATAATAGCTGCGAATTATCTCTTACGACTCAATAGAAGTAAAAAGTTTACTTCGAGTGGTATGTACTTAGTAAAGGTTATCTTTGTTTGATAACTCTTCTATTTCCAACTTCATAGTACTATGATTTTCAGCGATCGCCAATTGTTGAATTCTTGAAAGTCGGCTTTCCTTTTAGACTGACATTACCTTGGTTAGTCTCAACCCTCACCACAAATTTCTCTTTCCATAGTTTGTGAGGTTCACATCATACAACATATACAGCAAAGGATTATTGTTAATGGAATTTTCAATCGCTACACTCCTATCTCAATTTGTAGAAGATAAATTAGTAGCCAAAAAAAATCTTGAGAAAAAACTCGGCTGCGAAGATCAAGAAAGTATCAATAAACTAGAGATAATTCTAGATGCTTTAGAGAAAGTCGCAGTTTTAGATAAAGAAAGAGGCAAGTACCGTCGTCTTTATGAAGATAATGTAGTTGAAGCTAAATTACGCTGCTCTAGTAAAGGTTTTTGCTTTGCCATTCAAGACGAAGAAAATGCCGAAGACATTTATATTAGAGAAAGTCATCTCAGTAATGCTTGGAATGGCGATCGCGTTTTAGTCAAAACTATCAAAGAAGGTAGTCGTCGTCGCTCTCCCGAAGGGGAAGTTAAGCTGATTTTAGAAAGAGCTAACCCTTCTTTACTCGCTACAGTAAGTGAATCGAAAAATGGTTATCGTGCGATTCCTCTAGATGACCGCTTATTATTTGAACTAGACCTACTAGAAAAAGAATCCAACCTCGCAGATGCAGTAGAACATTTAGTTCATGTATCTGTAGTCCACTATCCTATCGCTCAAAAACCTCCTGTCGGAGAAGTTACCAAAATTTTGGGCAGTGATGCAGAAGAGGCTTCAGATGTAGATATTGTTTCCTGTAAACATGATTTACCCCACGAGTTTAAACCCAACGAAGTAGAAGCTGCTGCTTCCTTGCCTTCAAGAATTCCCGCAGCAGAAATCAAAAAGCGACTCGATCTAAGGGATAAACTTACTATCGCTATCGGTTCAGAAGCGAAACTAACGGAAAACTCTTGGATTGAAAATGCTCTAACCCTCGAACAAACTCCCGAAGGAAATTGGCAATTAGGTATTCACATTGCAGATGTAGCTCACTATATCGAACAAGATACCCTGTTAGACAGAGTTGCCAGAAGAAGAGGCACCGCGATCAATCTACAAAAGCAAATCATTCCCTTATTTCCTGCCAAAGTCAGTAAGATATGTTCTTTAGAACCGAAAAAAAATCGTCTTACCATCTCAATTTTTATCACTATTAACCCTCAAGGAGAAATAGTAGAATCGGAAATTAGACCTTCTGCTGTTTCTGTGGATCACTATCTTACTTATCAAGAAGTACAAAATCTCTTGGGAGAACCAGATAAAGTTAGTGGCAAACTAGAGGCTGCTGCCAAAGTACTCAATGATCTATTTTTTACCCTTAGTCCTCTAGTGAAAGCTCAAAGACTACAAAGAGGTGGTTTTGAAATTACTACTCCCGAATTTAGCAGTCTATTCCACGATGAAGGTCGTTTAGGAGCAATTTTAACCCCTTCTAGTCTTCCCGTAAGAGCTTTATTAACTGAGTTGATGATTATTACAGGTAAAGTAGTCGCTGATAGCTTACAAGCTTGGGGTGTTCCTGGTATTTACTGTTTGCAAGCCGAACCCGACATAGATGAATTAGAAGACTTGCTCAAACTCAGTGGTAACTTAGGTTTGGAATTAGATTTAGACCCAGAAGGAGATGTTACCCCCCAAGACTATCAGTTGCTGACCCAGCAGTTTGGCACTTCCCCAGAAAAAATGGTGTTGAACTATCTATTACAAGATACCCTCAAAACTCCCAAATATATTACTAAACCAGGTAAACATTTTGGATTGGCTTATAGCGATGGTTATACCCACTGCGTTTCCCCAGGACAAAGATATATTGACTTGATGGTGCAGCGTATTCTAAAAATGGTCTTTGAATTTGGACGAGATCGTCGTCACAGTCGTGCTAAAACAGGGGTAGATTTGGGAAGTAGTAGCTGTTACGGGGAAATTAACTGGAACGTTTTACCCCCTGCGATGCAAGAACAACTAGATATTGAACTTCATGCCATTTTACCTCGCCTCAATGACAGGGAAAAAGTGGCAGATGATGCGGAAGGGGATTTAGAGGGTTTGAAAAAAGCCGAAAAAATGAAAGAGCGCACTGGAAAAGTCTTTGAAGGTTTGATTGTGGGAGTACAATCCTATGGTTTCTTTGTGCAAATTGAAGACTTACTAGTGGAAGGTTTAGTTCACGTCAGTTCCCTAAAAGATGATTGGTATGAATATCGTTCCCGTCATAGTTGCTTAGTAGGAAGAAAAAACCGTACTGCTTACCGTTTAGGGGATAGAGTGGAAGTTGAAGTCAAAAGCGTTGATTATTATCGACAACAAATAGATTTAGTAACTCAAAATGAAGGTGTTTCCCTGAGTAGCGATAATTGGGAAGAAGAATAAAACTTTATTAGTAAGGTGGGCAAAACACAATTGTAATCGAGCAAAAAATTTTATCATGCCTACCTTATTATTAATTTTGTTTATTTATAAACATCTTTTCGATGTCCAACTTTTGTGACTAATATTAACAGAATTTTGTCTTGTATTTCATAAATAATTCTATAATCTCCTTTTCTGATTCTATATAGATTCACTTTATTCGATAGCTTAACAACTCCTACAGGACGCGGTTCTTGTGCTAAAAGTTCTATTGTTTCAATAATTTTTCTTTGTCTATTTTTTGATAACTTTTTTATTGTACGTTGGGCTGCTGGAGATATCTCTATTCGATAAGTCATTCTTATAAGCCTAGTTCTTCCTTAAAAGCTTTTAGAGAGATAGTTCCTTTTTCTTTAGCTTCTATTAAAGCTTGATAGCTATCATCTAAATCTTCTTGATTTTCCCTAATTTCTTGTATATGTTTAAATTTAAGAAACCTAACAAAATCTAAGACTTCGGTTAATAATGGTTCTGAAGTTTCTTCTAATTCTTGAATTATTAAGTCTTTGGTATTCATTATGATTGTTTGAATAAATAATCATTAGACTGGATTACTGTTACATCTTATAGAAGTAGTAGTTGATTTTATTATAGTAAACCAAACTAGAGTAGCAAGTGTTTATATCCTATTTTTACTAGTAATTGGGCTTTTTTTCAGTATTTTAATTTATTTTTACTCAGTAAAGTATCAAACTGCTCTAAAAATAAGCTAAATTATGCTGAATGGCGATACTAGAAATGGTAAAACTTGGTTGCACCAAAAACGATAATAATATAGATTCAACAAAAGTAATGTTTAATTTAACTCTAAATAAATGCAAATAAGAAGAATTAATCCTAGTCCTCAAGTTAATACAGGAGAAGTTGTATATCAAAGCAATATTCCTGATGCTAAACCCCAGCATATCCTAGAAGAAATTGTTTGGCACAAGGAAGCAGAAGTTGCCAAAATGCGCGATCGCTTACCTTTATTGCAATTGCGTCAACAAGTAGCAACGGTTGCACCAGCTAAAGACTTTTTATCGGCTTTAAAAAATGGTAAAACCAATCCAGCTTTGATTGCTGAAGTTAAGAAAGCATCTCCTTCTAAGGGAGTAATTAGGGAAGATTTTAATCCAGTTGCGCTCGCAAAATCCTATGAAGTTGGTGGTGCTAGTTGTCTTTCAGTTTTAACTGATAGTAAATTCTTTCAAGGTAGCTTTGATAATTTGAATTTAGTCCGTCAAGCTGTAGATTTACCTTTACTGTGTAAGGAATTTATTATTTATCCTTATCAAATTTACTTTGCTCGTGCAAAAGGCGCAGATGCAGTATTATTAATTGCCGCTATTCTACAAGATCGAGATTTGAACTATTTTGTGAAAATTACTAATTCTTTAGGAATGACTCCTTTGATTGAAGTTCATACCCTAGAAGAATTAGATCGAGTTTTAGCTATCGAAGGGGTAAATTTAATTGGTATTAATAACCGTAATTTAGAAGATTTTTCTGTCAGTTTACAAACTACTCAAGATATCTTAACTGCGAGAAAAAATATTTTACAAGAAAAAGATATTTTAATCGTAAGTGAGTCTGGATTACATACTAGGGACGATCTAGAATTTGTCAAAAATGCCGGAGCAAAAGGGGTTTTGATCGGAGAATCTTTGGTTAAGAAACCCGATCCAGAAGTGGCAATTAGAGAGTTATTTAATTAAACAAGGATCAGGTAATTAATAATCCAAGCTACTAGAGCAGCGATCGCTTCAGCTAAAATACTAATAACTCGGTAAATAGCTACCACTACTAATACAGTAGCAGGAGAAAATAGAGATTGATCAAGAAGTGCGATCGCAGTAGCTTCAAAAACTCCTACTCCCCCTGGGGCACCAGGAACAACTAATCCCAATAACCAAGCAATACTAAAAGCACTAAGTAAGGCTGGAATTTGGGATAGTGTTATCTGCTGTAATGCCATAAAAGTAAACAAAAATCCCAAACCTCTTAATAAGACAAAACCCATTTCTCCTATAAAAGGAATGATGGGGTAATTCTGAAGAGAAGTATTATTAATTTTTTCTCCGTCTTTAAGCTTTTTGCTTTTACTTAAACGTTTGATTATGGGATTCAAAATACGAGGATGAATTCCCACAAAAACTCCGATCAAACCAATAATTTGTCCCAAAAAGATCAAAAAATTAAAATCTGTTTTCACCCACCCTAAGCTAGTACTAATAATCCCAATTAATAAAGCCGAAGCTGCCATCAATAGAGGCTCTAACAAAACACTAAAAGTAGCTGCACTCAAAGAATTACTTTTGTGAGAAATTGCAGTTATCCTCCCGTAGAAATGCCACACATTACCAGGTAAATACTTGGCAATGTTAGTGAGCAAATAAACTTTAATACCTTGCCAAACTCCCAAAGAAAGATTAAAACTATCCAGTATCCAAGTCCAAACCCAACCAGACCAAACATGAGCAATCAGAGTCATGATTAAGCCTATAGCTACCATCAACCATCCGCTACTATCAATGGTAATTGCTGTGATTTCTGTAACTCTGTCTTTAAAAGTTTTAACCAGAAAAAATAACGTTCCTCCCAAAATCAACCAACGTAAATAAGGCTTAATACTATGAGTAATTTGCTTCATAAGCTTGCAGATATTTATAGCTGTGTAAGTGATTGGATTTAAGGAGACTGGGGGGCAAGGGGACAAGGGGGACAAGGAGGACAAGAGGGACAAGAGGGACAAGGGAGATAATGACTAGCCGCTAACTATATGCAAAGCGGTATCCTTTAGGACTAACAATCAACGATGAACCATTAACAATTAACAACCTTTTTAAGCTCTCCTAGTTACAATGACTATAAAATATGACATATGATCTTATCTAAAAATCTACTTTTCCAAAGAGTTCGTAAAGCTAAGGACATAAACGACAATGACAGATACAATAGAAAGTTGCTTATTGCCGTTTTTCAGTTTTTTTGTTATACCTCCCTCTATTCATGACTGCTAACCAAACCAATCTATCTACTCAATACGACCCAAGCGTTACAGAAGCTAAGTGGCAAAAGTATTGGGAAGAAACAGAAGTATTTAAAGCTAACTCAGACCATCCAGGGAAACCCTATTGTATTGTAATACCGCCCCCTAACGTCACGGGAAGTTTACATATGGGACACGCTTTTGAAGCATCCCTAATTGATACTTTGACTCGTTATCATCGGATGATTGGGCGGAATACTTTATGGTTACCTGGAACGGATCATGCCAGTATTGCAGTTAGTACTATCTTAGACAAGCAACTAAAACAAGAAGGTAAAACTCGTCAAGACTTGGAAAGAGAGGAATATCTCAAACGAGCATGGGCATGGAAAGAGCAATCTGGTGATACGATTGTCAATCAATTAAGAAGCCTAGGGGTTTCCGTTGACTGGACAAGAGAAAGATTTACGATGGATGAAGGCTTATCCGAAGCAGT
>JASJDB010000275.1 GCA_030065315.1 Xenococcaceae cyanobacterium MO_167.B52
ACTGCCAGTGCTTTTGAAGAAGAGCGCACTGTAGTTCTCTCTTCAGGTTGCGACGACTTTATGCGAAAACCTTTTCGCGAAGAAATTCTTTTGGCAAAAATCGCAGAACATTTAGGTGTATGCTATATCTATGAAGCAGAAGAATTAGGGAACCAAGGTCTTGCAGCTTCATCAGAATCAAACTCTGAAGCACAACAGCCGTTAGAAGTCCATTTGTCTCAAATGTCTGCTGAGTGGAAAGCCCAATTGTATCAAGCTGCAGTTGAATGTAGTGATGACCTAATTTTGGAATTGAGCGAACAAATTCCTCAAGACAATGCTCCTTTAGCGATCGCAATTAAAGATTTAGCTAATAACTTTCTCTTCGAGCAAATTTTAGAACTAATAGTTGAACACTCCCACCACTAAATTACTTCAGAGCGATCGCCAAAAGAAATATCCGAATAATATCGTACGATTACTTTAATTTCTCAGAAGATATCAATTATGTCGTCATCCATTGCCTTGATTGCCCAAGATAGTACAAAGAATGAGATTGTTGTCTTAATCAAAAAATATTACTCCATCCTAGCTCGCTACAATCTAATTGCTACAAGTGCCACAGGACAAAAGATCGAGCAAGAAACAGGATTATCTGTCAATCAAGTAAAATCGAGTTCTGAGGGAGGTATCTTACAGATAGCAGCCCAAGTTGTCACAGGTGAAGTAGTTGGCGTAATCTTTTTGATGGATGCGCTAAATTCTCAATCTCCCGAACCTGATTGCCAAGCTCTGATTAGGGTCTGTAATTTTTACGATATCCCTCTAGCTACTAATATCTCTACTGCCGAATTATCGATTCAAGCAGTAGCCAAACGGCGAGATGCTTATTTGATTTTCAACCCTGTGGCAGGACAAGGAAATCCCGATCAAGATTTAGAAATGATTCGTCGCATTCTCGAACCCCAAATGAATCTCCACATTATTTTTACCCAACCAGGAATCGACCCAGCCATTCAAGCCAGAGAAGCGATCGCCAAAATTAAAGCTAATCAAACTGAAGACCAAATAGGTTGCGTAATTGCTTCGGGAGGAGATGGCACAGTATCAGCGATCGCTGGAGCGACTATTGAAACGGGAATACCGTTGGGTGTTATTCCTCGTGGTACTGCCAATGCTTTTTCGGTTGCTTTGGGGCTGCCGACCCAACTCCAACTGGCTTGTGAAACTATTGCAGCAGGAAATACGAGAATGGTAGACGCAGCCTATTGTAATGAAATTCCGATGATTTTATTAGCTGGGGTAGGTTTTGAAGCAGGGATGGTCGATAATGCTAATCGAGAGCTTAAAAATCGCTTGGGAACTATTGCTTATGTACTTTCTGGAGCGCAGCAATTATTTACTCAACAAGATTTTCAAGCTCAAATTGAAATTGAGGGTCAAGTTCTAGATTTTAAAACAGGTGCGGTTACAGTTGCCAATGCTGCTCCTGCCACTTCGATTATGGCTCAGGGTTTTGGTGCTGTTATTCCCGATGATGGTCTTTTAGAAGTGACAATTCCTGTATCTAAAACTTGGCTTGAGGGAATTAATACATCAGCAGCTTTACTCGCCTCGGCTCTGGCTAAATCAGAAGTTGAAAATCAAAATCTAATTCGTTTGCGTACCAATAAACTTAAGTTAACTACCGAGCCGACTCAAAAATTAGTAGTAGATGGAGAAGTATTTGATGAAAATCCCGTTGAGTTTATTTGTGTACCTAATGGTTTAACTATTTTTGCTCAGTTAAGTTCAGTTAATACCATCCTTTAATCTAGACAGTCATAATGACCAATGACCAATGACCAATGACAAGGCTAACATTCTAGTTGTTGACGATACACCAGACAACCTGCGTCTCTTAAGTGCCATACTTACTGACCAAGGGTATCGGGTACGCAAAGCTCTCAATGGTCAAACAGCCTTAAAAACAGTGCGGACAGTACCCCCAGATCTGATTTTGCTTGATATTAATATGCCTGAGATGAATGGTTATGAAGTCTGCCAAGAACTAAAAGCAGATCACCAAACTCAGGAAATTCCCATAATTTTTATCAGTGCCTTAGATGATGTCTTAGATAAGGTAAAAGCTTTTAAAGTCGGCGGGATAGACTATATAACTAAGCCGTTTCAAGCTGAAGAAGTAATAGCTCGCATTGACAACCAACTTACGATTCGACAACTACAAAAGCAACTTCAATCACAAAATGACCTGTTGCGCCAAGAACAAGAAAAGTCCGAACGTCTATTACTCAATATTTTACCCAAGTCAATTGTTACTCAGTTAAAAGAAGAGCAAAACGCGATCGCAGAGCAATTTGACGAAGCTACATTTCTGTTTGCCGATCTTGTTGGCTTTACTGGTCTTTCTGCTCCTATGACTCCTGAGGAAGTAGTCAAATTATTAAATGAAATTTTTTCCACCTTTGACCAGATTGTGGAACGCCAAGGATTAGAGAAAATTAGAACTATTGGGGATTCTTATTTTGTCGCAGGGGGGCTACCTGTGCGTAGAGAGGATCATGCGGAAGCGATTGCTAATATGGCACTGGAAATGCAAGAGAAAATCTCTCGCTTTCAGTGGTCTAATGGTGAATCTATTAAATTACGAATCGGAATCAATACAGGAGGTCCCGTAGTAGCAGCAGTAATTGGCATCAAAAAATTTGCCTATGATGTATGGGGTGATACAGTTAATATTGCCAGTCGCATGGAATCTCAGGGAGTTCCAGGCAAGATTCAAGTTACGGCTGCAACCTATGAAATATTACAGGATAAATACTTGTTTGAACAACGAGGTGAGATCTCTGTAAAAGGCAGGGGAGAAATGACTACTTATTGGTTACTAGAGAGAAAGTCTAAATAAGTTTCGTTAAAGCCTAGTTTTTAATAAAAAAACTTATTTTTTAGACAAGATGATTATTGTGAATTTTTTAGGTTACTTTTTCAGCAAATCCTAATTAGTGCTAGAAAATATTATTTGCAGTCTCAAAATCAAACTGCATCTAGTTTTAAACTCATATCTTGTTTAATATTCAAACATAAACTACTATAATATCTATCTAAAAAAATCTTATCAACCTACCAAGTACTAATTACTAATTGATTTCGTAAAGGTAAAACTTGATAACCTAATTGCCAAGCTTTACTACTATCTAGAGAAGTATCGGGGGAACGAGGAGCAGTCATAACTACATCTGATTGCTTTCCTGAAACAATCAAATTTTTATTTAACTCTAAAACTTCTGCTAATAATAAACCAAAATTGTAACGAGAAATTCTTTCTTTTCCTCCCAAGTGTAAAACACCATTGACTCTTTTTTCTAAAGCCAATAATAATCCCTTTGCTGCGGTAGTTGCACTTACAGGAGTGCGAAACTCATCAATAAATAAATTAAGTTCTTGTCCAGCTTTTAGAGTCTTAATAAAACCTTGAATAAAACTATTAGCTACGGGAGAGGGAAGACCAAACATTAAAGGCATTCTACAAATAGCAGCATCAGGATATATTTCTAAGATTTTTTCTTCTGCCAATACTTTGTGTTCTCCATAAATGCATATGGGACAAACAGTATCCTCTTCAGTATAAAAAGAATTTTTTCCATCAAATACTAAATCTGTAGAAGTAAAAACCAAAGGAATATTTGCCGTTGCACAAACTTGGGCTATATTTACAGAAGCTGTAACATTAATTTTATAAGATAATTCAGAATTGGTCTGGCAAAAATTGGGTTTAGAAGCTGCTGCAAGATGAATTACAGCATCAGGTTCTATAGTAGTAAAAAAATCTTTTAAAGCCGTAAAATTTGTAAGATCGACTTTGTATAAGTTAACATCCCCTATGACAACAGAGTTAGTAAAATATGTTCCATAAACTTCCCAGTTAGCTTTGGCGACATGACATAAATTCCAGCCCAAAAAACCACTTGCCCCCGTGACTAATAATTTTTTCATTGTATTTCTTAAAAATTTTTAATGTTATCTCAAATCAATTATCTAATCAGATCCCAAAAAGATGGTAAATATTTAGTTGCCAGAATAGAAGATGAAGACTCAAATAAAATCACAAGCTATCTACTAGTATTTAAAGAAGATTACGAGGCTCTTAGTTATATTAATACTCATGGTAAGAGTATGAGCAGTGAGTTAAATGTAGAATCTACTTCTGCTACTGCCTTAAAAGGTATCTTGCAACGTTGGGGTTATCAAGGTATAGGTTATGTAGAAGACCCTTTGATACCTCAAATTAAGTTCATGATTTTAACATAGATGGTCAATAAGAAAAAAACCTCTCGCTCTCTTGCTGGAATTGCTGGTATAGTTGCTGCTGCTACCCTGATTAGTAAAGTTTTTGGCTTAGTAAGAGAGCAGTTAATTGCTGCTGCTTTTGGAGTAGGGACAGTAGTTAATGCTTATGCTTATGCTTATGTTATTCCAGGCTTCTTGCTAATTTTACTAGGGGGCATTAATGGTCCTTTTCACAGTGCTTTGGTTAGTGTTTTATCCAAAAGAGATAAATCTGAAGCTGCACCCATAGTAGAGACTGTTACTACTCTAATCAGTAGTGTATTGCTGGTTATAACTGTAATTTTAATTTTATTTGCCAGCAATTTTATTGACTTACTGGCTCCTGGTTTAGAAGCATCAGTCAGGGATGTTGCCATTTTACAACTCCAGATTATGGCGCCGATCGCGATGTTAGCTGGATTAATTGGCATTGGTTTTGGCACCCTAAATGCTTCTGATAGCTATTTGCTGCCTAGTATTAGTCCTCTCTTTTCGAGCATTACGATTGTGATTGCTATGGGAGTATTACTATTTCAGTTAGGAGATCAACTCAATACCCCAGAATATATCAAACTAGGGGCAGCAGCCTTAGCAGGAGCAACCCTGATAGGAGCTATTTTACAATGGTTGGCTCAACTCATTGCTCAATGGCGATCGGGCATGGGAAAATTACATCTAAGGTTTAACTGGCGTATTCCTGGGGTAATGGATGTATTGAAAGTGATGCTTCCTGCTACTATGTCTTCGGGAATGTTGCAGATTAATGTATATACCGATCTCTTTTTTGCTTCTTTTATTCCTGGTGCTGCTGCTGCGATGCGCTACGGTAATTTTATCGCTCTCACACCTTTGGGGATTATTTCTAATATGATTCTTGTCCCCTTTCTTCCAGTGTTTTCTCGTCTCGCTGCGCCTGAAAATTGGGGAGAATTAAAAGTCAGAATTCGTCAGGGTTTATTTCTAACTGCCCTCACCATGCTACCTTTGACCGCTATTTTTATTTCTTTGGCACTACCTATCGTAAAATTAATTTATGAGCGATCGCAGTTTGATGAGAATGCAGCTCAACTCGTCGCACCTCTTCTTGCTGCTTATGGTTTAGGATTATTCTTTTATTTAGCTCGTGATGTTTTAGTCAGAGTCTTTTACTCTCTGGGAGACGGAGAAACTCCTTTTCGCATTAGTATTATCAATATCTTTCTCAATGCTCTTCTAGATTTCCTACTAGTCAATGCTTTTGCTGCACCTGGTTTAGTTATGGCAACTATCGGAGTGAATATTGTCTCAATGGCTATTTTTCTCTGGTTGCTCCATCGTCGTCTTAATGGCTTGCCTTTGGGAGAATGGAGTAGGGGTTTTTTAGGATTGATCTTTGCCAGTCTGATTTCTGGCTTGAGCAGTTGGGGAGTTAGTGGATTATGGGAAAATTACCTGGGAAATGGTAATTTATTACTGCTTTTAGGACAATTATTAACTAGTAGCGCGATCGCAATTATAATATTTTTTGTGGTTGCTATGCAATTACAGTTACCAGAATTAGCTATGCTAACTAGTCGTATTCGGCAGAAACTGAATAAGTAAAAGCTTCAAGCTTCCAACTACCAACTAAAGCACCGCGTACTTTCCCTGCTTCTCAAAAAAAATCTCAAAAAATGTTGACATTGATAAAAATAATAGATAGAATCAGAAACGTTGTGAGTAAAGCAACATTCAAGTTCAAGCCCCCATCGTCTAGTGGCCTAGGACACCTCCCTTTCACGGAGGCGACAGGGATTCGACTTCCCTTGGGGGTACTAAAAAAAGCCAGACCTAACTCGGTCTGGTTTTTTTTGATTTATATTCATCTAATTAATGCGCGGTTCGGATCCCCCTAGCTTCAGATATGAGGGACGTGCCGTATAAACGCCTGGGGAAACCCCAGGCGACAGGCACTCAGGAGAACCGCGCCAATAGACAAACTGGAGCGGGGCGTATAAAGTGCGGAGGCAACCTCCGCATATGCGTAGCGGTATCCTTTAGGACACAGCCCCTTGCGATAGCGACCTCCATTATTCCTGAATCTAGAGCTTTACAGGAATAACTTATCGCGGTAATATTAACTTTTTCGCGATATAAGTTACTATGTACGCCACTCAAAAGAATCAACTTAGAAGACTTAGCAAACAAGAGTTTAAAGCCTTGTCTGCCTTGTGTCGTCTGAGCAAAAATCTTTTTAATGTGGCGTTGTATGAATGCAGACAATACTTCTTTCAAGAAAGAAAACGTCTGACTTACGAGTCTAACTATCACATCTGCAAGATGAATGAGAATTATCGGTTGCTTCAAACCGATATTGGTCAACAAACTATGAGAGTGGTAGATAGGAGTATGAAATCTTTTTTGGGACTTGTTCAAGCAATTAGTATTGGCAAGTGCAATCAAAGACCCCAATTGCCAAGATACTTGCCTAAAGATGGATACTTCCCGTTGATTATTCCTCGAATTAAACTCAAAGATGGAATATTTGCTATTCCTATGTCTCGCGAATTCAACAAGGAATATGGGGAAGTCAAAATTCAGCTTCCTGAAAGATTGAAAGATCAAAACATTAAGGAGGTACGAATACATCCAAAATACTCGGCTCGATGGTTTGAAGTTGAGTATATATATAAAGATGAAAAAGTAGAAACATCTGTAGATCCTAGTAAAGCTATTGCTCTGGATTTGGGAGTTGATAACTTGTGCGCTTGTATCGATACTGATGGGCATCAATTTTTGATTGATGGAAAACGGCTTAAAAGTATTAATCAGTGGTACAACAAACAAAACGCATACCTTCAATCTCTTAAAGACAAGCAGGGCATCAAGTCTTTCACAACTAGACAAGCTAGGCTTTATCAATGGCGTAATAACTGCGTTCGAGACTACTTGAACAAAGCAGCGAAAGTAATAATTGAGCATTGCCTTGAACATCAAATAGGTAAGCTGATAGTTGGTTACAATCCTGGCATCAAGCAAGAAATTAATATTGGCAGGCAAAGCAACCAGAATTTTGTCCAGATACCGTTCTGGCAATTGAGAAGCAAACTGGAAGCACTTTGTTTTAGGTATGGAATTGAATACCTTGAGCAAGAGGAAAGTTACACTTCTCGCGCTAGTTTTTACGACCGTGACGAAATACCTGTTTACAATGCCGACAATCCCACTAAACATATGCGAAGCGGTATCCCCTTGCGGGACAAATTCTCTGGAAGGAGAATAAAACGTGGATTGTATACGACTAAAAATCGGCATTTGGTTTCGAGTGATATTAATGGTAGTGCCAATATTTTGGCTAAAAGTATGCACGGACTTCCGAGGACACGGGGTTCGAGGTTGCCTCGAACC
>JASJDB010000276.1 GCA_030065315.1 Xenococcaceae cyanobacterium MO_167.B52
GGATGAGCCTATTGCTATTGACCAGCCCATCATAGATGATTATCCTCCCACTACCGAACCTCCCACTACTGAGCCTCCCACTACCGAACCTCCCACTACTGAGCCTCCCACTACTGAACCTCCCACTACTGAGCCTCCCACTACCGAAACTACCGAACCTCCAAATGGTGAGTCCCCAAATGGTGAGCCCAAAAATCCACCCATAACAACAGAGACTCCAAATGGGGATTGCCAAAATGGTCAAGGTCGAGATTTTGAAGGGACAGCTCAAGTTGATAATGAAAAGGGTACTAAGCACGATGATACTCTCAAAGGCGGAGGAGGAAATGATATTCTATCCAGCTTAGAATGTAATGACTCCGTCGAGGGTAATGGTGGCAATGACATCATAAATGGGGGTTCTGGGGTTGATATTCTCATTGGGGGAGCTGATGGCGACACACTGACTGGCGGTCTTGATGCGGATACCTTTTATTATCCGTATTTTTCAGATTCCCTGTTAGCAAACTTCGATCATATTACCGATCTTGAGATTGGTAAAGATATTATAGTTGGACCCAATATAGTTTTAGCATCGGCTGTTAAACAACTCGGTAATGTTAATTTGCTGACTGAGAAAGGAATCCAAGCTGAGTTGACACAAAATAGTTTTGCAGCTAGTGGTGCAGCCACATTTACTGTTGGTAACGAAACATTCCTGGCACTCAATGATGGAATTGCTGGTTTCCAAGCAGCAAATGATTCTATTATTAAAATTACTGGCTTCCAGGGTAACTTGAGCGATTTAGCCATCACCGCAGCACATAAAGACAATCAAGTTACCCTATCTGGGACAATTCTTTGGACAGATGGTCAAGGAAAAACCCATTCAGTTCGAGAATCTACTGTCAAGATATGGGATAAAGACAATTTGTATGATGAACATATTGGGACTGTAAAAACCGATATAAATGGACAGTATGCATTCACTTTCAATAATTATGAAGGTTCATTCCGAGGAAACCGCGATATTTATATTGAAGTTCTAGCTGACGGACCCGCACACTATGTTGAAGACGGAGCGTTGATTGGTGAGAAAACTTATTCTCAGAAATCGCCAACTCTTGATGAAATCTCTGATGGCAATCATAATCTGTCACTGACCATCAAAAATACTAACGACGCTGAACACGCATTTTCAGTGAGTGATGCCCTTTATGTTGGATCAGTATATGCAGAAGCCGTAAGGGGAGGAGCCCCTTCAATCCTAGAAGCCAACTTTCCTGTAAGTGGCATATCCAAGTTCAGTCACACTCTCTTTGATCGAGACATCAATATTAACTCTGACGATCGTTGGGATTGGGATGTTATCCTCCACGAATATGGTCACTATTTAGCTGATGCAGACAATTTAGATAATAATCCTGGTGGAGAACACACAAGTGGGAGCAACATTCCTAAGCTGGGCTTTGATTCAGGTGTGCGATTGGCATGGAGTGAAGGTCTAGCTACTTATTTGGGAATCGCAGCTGAACACGTAGCTAAAACATCTGGAAAATTACCAAATGTTAAAAACGCAGGCGATACGACATACCATGACACCATTGACTATAATATCAACGATAGCTTGGAAACTGAAAGTAATCTTAAAAGCCAAGGCGAAGGAGACGAAGACTCAGTGATGCGAATTCTATGGGATATTGCCGATAGTAATGCAGATTCTTTTAAGAAAGGATTGAAAGATGAAATCTCACTAGGTCATAAAGGATTGTATAAAATTTTTAAAGATATACCTTCTTTGGATCGACTTAGCGATCTATGGAATCATTTTGTCGCATTTACTGGTGATGATCGTCAGCTTGCCAAATACGGTGCGATCTTTGAAGAATACAATGTATCACCTTCGCCCACTAATATTAAAAATAGTTACACCGTGGGTAATCCTTTGCCCACCTTTACCTGGGAAAAAGGCAACAAACAACAGTCTAAAGGTGCTAACGATCTCTTCAGAGCCTGGATCTTTGACGCAAACTTTGAGCCAGTAGAAGTAAGTGGAAAAGATCCGTTAAAAAATGTTACATCTTGGACACCTACCCAAAACCAATGGGATAAAGTCACCAGCACCCCAGGGGATTATCATTTTGTTATCACAGGAATTGATAGTAATAGTGGGCAACAACAAAAGGATTCGTTTTACTGGAGTGGTGCCTATAAATTTACAGTACTGCCAAAAGTATCGAAGTTAATTACGCCAAATTCTGGAGGTGTTAATCTGCTTAATGGAGGTACTACTAGTGGTGATGAACTCACTGGCGGTTCTGGTGCTAATACCTTTAATTACGAGAATCTCACGGATTCCTTGTTAGCGAATTTTGATCGCATTACCGATCTTGAGATTGGTATTGATACGATAATGGGACCTAATGCAGTTGCAGCAGTAGATGTTGAGCAACTTGGTAATGTTAACATCCTCGCTGAAGCCAATATCCAAAATGTACTGACAGAAAATCAATTTAGAGCTAGTGGTGCAGCCACATTTACTGTTGGTAACGAAACGTTCCTGGCACTTAATGATGGAGTTGCTAGTTTTCAACCAGCAAACGATGCCATTATACAAATTACTGGCTATCAAGGTAACTTAGACGATTTAGCGATCATATAGCTATTTTGTACTTTGTCACAAGGGATACTGAACTGTTCAGTCAAACCAATAATTAAATTAGCAGCGATCGCTATTTTAACTCAAACAATTCTGAGGATTGTGGAATCAAAATAGCGATCACGTTACTCTAAAATTTGTTCAAAATAGTATTGAGGTTGTACCTATTCGTAAAATATTGAATGCTTGATAGTTTTGTCTAATATTAAAATATTAATATTGAGCCAAGAAAATGATCAGCCTTAAACCCTGGCAGTTAGCCGTTTTAGCAATACCGATCGCCTTAATTGTTATTTTCTTATTAATTGCAGCAGGAACCCAAATTCATGAATGGGGATTGAATTGGGTCTGGGGGATTTTTGTGGTGGTGTTTGCGGGATGGCGTTGGTTATTGGGTAAGTGGACAAAGCCTGCAATGTTGGAGCTAGAGGATATAACTGCTAAGTTATCAGCAGGGGCAGAAAGTACCATAGCTACAGAAAATCGGGAGTTGGCTACCACAGTAGAAAATATTATCCAACAATCAGCCAATGATCCTTTAATTTGGCAAGATTTCTCCACTTTTTGGCTGCGTTGTCGAGATATTGTGACGGAAGTTGCCCATACTTACCATCCAGAAGTTAAACGCCCTTTACTCAATATCTATATTCCCCAAGCCTATGGTTTGATTCGGGGTACAGTAGATGATACTGATCGCTGGATTGCTAAATTATCTCCTGTTTTAGAGCAAGTAAGTATCGGACAAGTTTATCAAACCTATGAAACCTATCGTAAGTTAGAACCTTCAGCCAAAAGAGTTTTAAAAGTGTTGGGTTGGGCGCAATGGGTCTTCAATCCCGCAGCAGCGATCGCAAAAACTGCCAGTTCTAGCCATAGTAAACAAGCTAATCAGCAACTCTTAGGTAATTTTAATCAGTTATTTCGGGAAACAGCACTCAGAAATCTCTCTCGTCAAGCGATCGCTCTCTACAGTGGTAATACCTTACCCCCTGCTTTTACTACCACTACGCTTAAGATTCCAGAAACCAAAACCCAAACCATAAAAAGCATTTTAGAACAAGGGGAAACTCCAGAGCTAGTAGAACAGAAACCAGTCAATATTCTTTTAGTAGGGCGCACTGGGGCAGGTAAAAGTAGTTGTATCAATACTCTATTTCAGGAAGATTTAGCAGCGATCGATGTGTTACCCAGTACGGATCAGATTCAAAGTTATCAATGGCAAACCAATACAGGGGAAACTCTAATACTGTGGGATACTCCTGGTTATGAACAAGTTAATGGAGAAGAGTTGCGAGATTTAGTAATAGACTATGCCAAAAATGCGGACTTATTATTATTAGTCACTCCTTGTCTTGATCCCGCGCTACAAATGGATCGGGATTTCTTAGAAGAGATTAAAACCGAAATTGCTCACTTACCAACCATTACTATAGTTACTCAAGTAGATCGTTTGCGCCCGATTCGGGAATGGAATCCCCCTTATAATTGGCAAGAAGGAGCTAAACCTAAAGAAAAGGCAATAAGAGAAGCTGTTGCCTATCGCAACGAGTCTTTAGCAGAATATTCTGATTTAATGCTGCCTTTGGTCACTAAAGATCGTAAAACCAATCGTGAAGCTTGGGGAATAGATGCTGTTTCTATAGGTATTATAGACGCGATCGCGCCAGCCAAACAATTAAGACTCGCTCGTTTCTTAGAAGATATAGAAGCTCGTACCGTAGCTGCTGCTAAAATTATAGACCGCTACACCTTGCAAATGTCCACTACCCAAGGTTTAACTAATTTACTTAAAAGCCCTGTACTCCAATTTATCTCGACCCTGACTACAGGAAACCCAGGTTTAGCCTATGTTTTAGCAGAACAAATTCCAGTAGAACAAGCTCCCATCGTAATTGGTAAATTGCAAATGGCTTATGACCTATTTATGTTACTCACTGATGAATCTAAAATTAGCAATTTCGATCTCCGTTCTCTTTGGTTATTATTGCTCAATAATGACGCTACTCCTGATAAAAATGCTTGGGCTTTTGGTCATGCCTTAGTGGAGTTTTGGACTCAAGATTTAACTATCTCTGAATTAGAAGGAAGGTATCAATGGTATTTAAGTGATGGGGCTTGATTAAAAACCTAGTACTTTGAAATAGGTATTAATTACCTATTTACTACTCAAGATTAATCGGTTACCCTGATACAAAATTGTTAAGAAATTAAGTCACAAATGAGAAAAACCCTGTACCGTCGAATATCCCAACAATCATCAAGAGATTCTAAAATTTTGTTAGTTATAGATTGGAGAACTATATAATTATTACGTTAATCTTGCAGTTAGAATACAAGTGAATTTAATAGTTATTCGTCATTGATTCGATTCAAAATCGACATCGTCCTCGTGCAATCCGCGCAGGATTACAAAGAATCTAGAGGTTCTTGGTTCAACGAGTCCACTTAAACTAAATCCCTTGCGGTACTTAGTCCAGAGATGGTTCTCTACCCAAGGGTTTAAGCCTTTACAGACTTGGTTCAGGAATACCCTGCCTTACCTGAGAATAGGAAAAATTGTGTTTCTCTGTATTTGCTGGTTGAATATTTTACCTATACAACTTTCGTAAGAAGGTTGCTGTACGATAATTTATAGTTCTTAGATTCTTCACTATAGTGCATAACAATCCTAAGACAATTAAAATTCTGTTGATAGAAGACTCTAACACCGATGCTTTACTGCTAACTAAGTACTTTGAAAAACTAGAAAATAATAGCTTTGATGTGCTTCGAGCCAAGTTATTGAGTGAAGGATTAGGATATCTCCAACAACAAGACTTTGATCTGATATTGCTAGACTTGTCTTTGCCAGATAGTTCTGGGTTAGAGTCTATTAAAAAAATTCAAAATCTGACCACGGAAATCCCGATTATAGTTTTAACGGGGATGAATCGGGAAGAAATAGCCATACAAGCTCTTAGAGAAGGGGCGCAAGATTATATTTTTAAAGGTCAAGTATTTGGTAGCTTACTGGAAAGATCGATCAATCATTCTATTGAGCGTAAACAAAACAGTGAAAAATTGCGCCAAAATGAAGCTCGTTATCGGGCAATCGTAGAAGATCAAACGGAATTGATTTGTCGCTTTTTGCCTGATGGAACTATAACTTTTGTGAATCAGGCTTACTGTCGGTATTTTCACCAAACCAGTGAGAATTTCCTGGGGAAAAACTTTAAAATATCAGTGCCAGAGGAGAGCTTTGCCCCCCTACAAGAACATTTAACTCGATTAAATCCCCAAAATCCCACTCGTGCCATTGAGTATGAAGTTAAGCTTCCCCATAACAAAGTTGGTTGGCAACAATGGATTTATCGTGCTTTTTTCCGCAACGGCAAGATTGTTGAGTATCAGGGAGTAGGGCGGGATATTACCCAACGGAAAATAGCGGAAAATTTACTAGCTCAAGAAGCAACAGTAAATTTTATCCTGGCAGAAACTACGCAACATATCCATGAATCTCTTGATCTCAATACTATTCTGGAAACTGTAGCGGAAAAAATTAATCAGTTTTTGGGATCCGAAAGAATTGCGATCGCGAAAGTGGAAAATTCTCAAGTCTCTGATATTTTACTGGAATCAGTAAGCCAAAAAACAACTATTAATTCTGATCCCAAACAGGATAATAGTAAATTTAAACAATACTTGTCCCAACTGCTGAGAGATCAGAATATATTGCTCAATAATAATTGGAGCAGTAATCGGATGCTTCCTATTATTTCTCAGGAAAATACTCAATATGGAGCAGTCTGTTTAATTCCGATTGTGGTAGAAAAAAAACTTTGGGGTTTGATCTATATTGAACAATATTCTTTAGGGCAAAGTTGGCAGCAACAAGAACAAGCATTACTAAGACAAATTTCTTTTCAATTGTCGATCGCAATTAAACAAGCGGAACTCTACCATCAGCTAGAAATAGCCAACCAGAAGTTAGAAAAATTAGCAGTGATTGATGGCTTAACAGGAATTGCTAATCGTCGTAAATTTGATGATTATATTAGAAGCGAATGGTTACGATTAGCTCGTGAACAAGCTCCCTTATCTCTGATTTTGTGCGATATTGACCATTTCAAACTATATAACGATACCTATGGACACCAAAGAGGAGATACTTGTTTGAAACAAGTATCTCAAGCTGTTAAAAAAGTAGCAAAACGTCCAGCGGATTTAGTTGCTCGGTATGGAGGGGAAGAATTAGCAATAATTTTGCCCAACACAACCACTGAAGGTGCGAAACAACTAGCTTATCAAATATGTTTACAAATACAATCTTTGCAAATTCCCCATATTGCTTCCCCTGTGGATCTATATGTCACGGTTTCTTTGGGGGTTGCAGGTTTAATTCCTGATCATGATGGTTCCCCTGAAGAGTTGATTGCCATAGCAGATTCTAATTTATACAAAGCCAAGGAACTAGGCAGAAATAGAGTTGTGGGAATTGAGGATTGAGTTTAAAAGTAGGATTGAATCAAGTTGTGGTAGCTGCTGCGGATGGAGCATTAGCTGCAACCCAGATCTGGCGAGATATACGTCGTAGCACTCCACCAAAAACTACGGTTAATAAAGTTACAGGATAGAAGCAGAATTTATTCTTGGATAATTTTCAGACTCAGGAGAAAATATTATGGTAAATCTAGGTTGCCCGCGCACTGATGACTACTACTATTACTCAAATACTTAGACCCCATATGCAAGATTTAGGAGGGTTGAACGCTCGCCGTAGTTTACCTCATAATGACTTGATGATGGTTGGTCCATTTATTTTCTTCGATCATTTGGGACCTGCCCTATTTCCCCCAGGTAAAGGGGTTGATGTACGACCTCATCCCCATATCAATCTAGCTACTGTAACTTATTTAGGACTTGCTGAATAAGTCTAAAACCTTGACAAATCAATGGTTTGGTCTTCAGGTAAAGTTGATAAAGTGCAAGAAATAAGCTTCTTTACCTTCAAAACCCATACACTTTGAGATTGTCTAGATTAT
>JASJDB010000277.1 GCA_030065315.1 Xenococcaceae cyanobacterium MO_167.B52
CCAAACAGCGAGCTAAAAAACGTTTGCCTCTTCCTTCTCCTGCTGCTAGCAAAATTCCTTGGACAGAGTGATTCAGATCCGCATCCAGAATCAAGTCACTATAGCGTTTAAGTTGAGTTCGTACTTGAGTATGACCCCGAAAGTTATCCAAACTGAAGGGTGGACTAGGGGGCGATTCGGGATAATATAATTCTTGGTTATTGGTAACTAAGAGAGACTGAGTCTCAGGTACTAAACGCAGCATTACTCCTGGTTCTTGACCCAAACGAAACCATTGATAAGGATTGATTCGCTGTCCTTGAATCGGCTGATCTTGGATATAGGTTCCATAGGTACTACTACAATCCCGCAGATACCAATTTCCTTCAGTCCAAAAAAGCTCCGCATGACTCCGAGAAACAGTAGGGGTATCAAAACGAATATCCTGATTAGGGTGACGACCAAGTCCATATACTCGGTCTTGATGTAGTAGCCAAGTTTGTCCAGAATTTTGCTCTTGCAAGAACATAATGATATAGATTCCTGCGGATAGAATATCCGCCAAGGCATTGTGCGGTTGATCCGTGAACGGGCGAGTTAGTTTTATCGAACTCTTAAGAAACAAATTGTTTCTTTCAGAAATAACGAATCAAAATTCCTGTTCTCGCTCACGTTTAATTAATAAATAGAATAACCCTATTTCTCACAAAATAATCACAAAGAGAAGGAGTCTCTCGTAGATTTAAGATGATCTGTTTTTGACATCCTCTCCAGCCTAAAGGCATGGAGATTCCTAAAACAAACTAAGTTGCTTGTAGGTAGTTGACGGTTCATCACAAACTGCTACTACTGTAGTCTGACACTTGCTCCCACGCTCGTTTTTATGAGGGGTCGTAGCCTGGGGAAACTCCAGGCGTTTATGAACCCCGTTCTGGTCGGATTGCCCACCCGCCCATCTATTTAAGTTTTCGGCAGCGTTGATATCTCTATCATGGACTGTATTGCAAAATAAACAAGTCCATTCACGAAGATCTAACTCTTTTTTGCCTCCAGATTGCCCACAACAAGAGCAAACCTGAGAACTAGCAAACCACCTGTCTACTATGGTTAAATCTCTACCGTATTTATCGCACTTAGCAGCTAACATCGTCTTAAATTTAGACCAACCAGCATCCGAAATCGCACGACTCAATTTACGGTTTTTAACCATTCCACTTACGTTCAAGTCTTCTACCGCTAGCATTTGGTTTTCACGCACTAAGCGAGTAGTTAACTTATGAAGAAAATCTGTTCTTTGATCTTTGACCTTGGCATGAAGTTTAGCCAACCTCAACTGGCGTTTTTTTCTGCGATTAGAATCTTTCCTAGCTCTACTTAATCTACGGTTAGCCTTTTTGATTTTTCGCAGCATTTTCTTGTGTAGCCTGGGATTCTCAATCTTTTCAGAACTACTCAAAATAGCAAAATGAGTTAAACCCAAATCTATGCCAATGCTTTTAGTTGTCTGCTGTGGTATCGGTTGAGATATTTCCACTACAAAAGAAGCAAAATACCTACCCGCGCAATCCTTGATAATAGTTACACTTGATGGTTCGCTGGGCAATGATCTACTAACAACCATTGGTATATGACCAATTTTCGCTAACTTAACCGATTGAGAATGAACCCTAAAACCACCTTTTCTAAACCTGATTGCTTGTCTAGACTGCTTTTTCTTGAATTTTGGCTTACCAACAGGTTGTCCTTTTCTTTTTCCGTTAAGACTTGAAAAGTAGTTGTTCCAGGCTGTCTGCAAATCTCTAAAAGACTGTTGCAAAACAATATTGGATACTTCAGCAAGCCATTCTCGCTCTTTAGTCTTCTTGGCTTGGGTGATTACTAATTTATCTACATCCTTGGGTATTGGCTGTCCTTCTATGGAAGCTTTTTTGTATAACCATAGAGCATCATTCCATACAACTCTGGCGCACCCAAAAGCTTTAGCTAAAGGTTCGAGTTGATGGGATTTAGGATAGATGCGATAGTTGTATCTAGCTTTCATCTAACTATTAGACATTGCCTCAAACTATTGATATATAAAGATTTTCTGTCTAAAATATTGATTCATTTCGCCCCTTTTGGGCGGGGCTTGAACCCATGATCTCAAGGCTCATTTATTCTCGTAGATAGCTCTACATTTTGGCTCTGATTGTAAAAGTGTAATTACTCCCAGGCTCTAGCTGATAATCACAACTTTCTAAAAAACGACCTAAAGGCTCTTGAATCAGAGCTTTACCTAAACAGGGTTGAATCAATAGCTGCCTATAACGAAAACGCCACTGAAACTGCCAAGTATATTCTGCTGCTCGTACTTCTCCCTTAATATTACCCAATTGCCAACACTGTTGAGTAATTGAGACGTGTGCAATTGTTTCTGGTTTATCATGAGCCATTATGATTCCAGTGGATCTCCTATTGATAATAAATCTGATTCTAAAAACCTACTTTACCTATTATGGGTCTTGAAAGTTGTCAAATTTAAATTTTCAATAGGAATTAGACAAAATAAAAGGAGCCTGATTCAGACTCCTTTTATTGATAGTTTCAAATATTCAAGGGATTGTTAGGGGAAAAACTGGATTAGCGTTGATTATTGAGCAGAAGTATCCAAATTTAATTCGCAAGTAAGAGGGCAGAAAGCATAGACAGGAGCTTCAACAGAATTTTCTTCACCATGTAACCAACTAAGCCAACTGACTTCTTGGGGATGAATTCCTTTAGCTGTAAGAATAGCTGCTCCCAGGATAACTATTAAAAGATTAATCCCAATAATACTTCCCGCTACCAATAAAACTGCACTAGAGGGTAAAACTGTTTGTAAAACAACTGTTGCGAGAATACCTACTGTGACCAACAAAAATCCTACAGGAAAACCAACTACTAAAAGGCAAACTGTTAAAGTAAAACTCCACAATAAAAAACTTTTGGTTAAAACTAAATAACTATTTCTGTTTAATGTATTATTTTGAATTGACTGCATCTCAAACTGCTCCAGGTGGATAATTAACGACAACAACAACTTAAATCAACGGTAGTAATTAAAGATACTTTCGAGTTAATTAGACTCGACTGAATCTCTACCTTATAAAAATCAGTATAAAGAATTCTGGTTAATTATTTTTTTTTAGTCAACATTTTTTTACAATTAACTTTCATTCTTATATTAAGTACTGGAATAAGCTAAATAGTGATCCCCAAGGTTTTTTGACTAGATAAAAGCTATATTTAGCAAAATCCGACCTTTTTTTTAATTTTCTTACTATTGTCAAAATAGATACTTTTAAGTAACTGGCTAGGTGTAAATACTTAGATATTTTAAAATTGGATTTTTCTAGAAATTAAGATAGTACCAATCAGCCAATACTATAATCTTAACCATAATAGTGTCTTAAAATAGTTAGGTTTGTTAGTAATTGCTGTCCAATAAATTCTAAAGTTTCAAGGAATATTGAACTAATTTATTTAAGAAATGTTAGATTTACCATTAGTCATTAGAAAAATTACAGTTAGTTTTATTGGTGCATAATTACTGGTCAAAAAAACTTCTAAGTAATTATAACTAGCTGTTAAATTAACTATTGATTATATTAAGTATGCCAGAAACTCTGATAGAAACTTTAGGATGATAAAAACTCTTAATAGTTATGTTCGAGCTAAATTAGTTTTGGGAACAATAAGAGAAATAAAACTTCAAAAAAAATACAATAATGACTCAAGGAATTTCTCCTTTACCACCACCACCACCACCACCAAAGTCTTTAGAAAAGAAGAAAGGAAAAGCACAAGCAAACATACAAGATTCTCGCGCTATTGATACCAAAAAAAAGATTAGTCGTCCCAAACCATCTCCTGGTCAACCCACTTTAGAATATATTATTAAAAATGCCTATGAAGCAGGTTTTTCTGATATTCATTTGGGAGTAGGAGTTGTTCCCCGAATGCGAGATCGGGGGGAAATGGCTTTAACCGACTATCCCAAAACCGACCACAACACTTTTATGAGTTGGTTACACGAAATTTTATCAGAGGAAGATATCCAGAAGTTTCTCAGAGAATTAGAGTTTGACGGTGCAACTCAATATGATTTTGCCAGAGTTAGAATCAATGTTTTTGATACTTTGACTGGTCCTGCCTTGGTCATGCGTTTGATTCCCTTAAAAATCCTCACAATGGATCAATTGGGACTCCCTCCAGTGTTTCGAGATATTTCCGATGTTCACAAAGGATTAATCTTGGTAACAGGTCCTACGGGTTCAGGTAAATCTACCACTATGGCTGCTATGGTAGACTATATTAACACAGAACATGCCAAACATATTATTACCATTGAAGATCCCATTGAATTTGTCCATCAAAGTCGTCGTTCTTTGATCAAACAAAGGGAAGTTGGAATTAATACTCGTAAGTTTGATAATGCCCTAAAGGCAGCCTTACGGGAAGATCCAGATATCATTCTCGTGGGGGAGATGCGCGATCGCGAAACCGTAAATACTGCCCTCAAAGCAGCTCAAACGGGTCACCTAGTAATGGGAACATTACACACTAATAGTGCAATTAAAACCATCGAAAGGATTTTGACTCTCTATACCGCTGAAGAGCAAGATGCGATGCGAGTTGCCATTTCTGAATCTTTAGTCGCAGTAATTTCCCAAGGCTTATGTCGTACAACAGACGGAAAAAGAGCTGCTTATCATGATATTTTAGTTAATACCGAAACTGTGAAAGATTACATCAAAGGCTCTAAATACGAAGAAATTCATCAAATTATGCAAGAAGGTAGCTATGACGGTATGATTACCACTAATCAAGCCTTATTTGCCCTTTATGAAGAAGGAAGAATCACGGAAGAAACTGCCCTAGAGCGTTCTCCCACTCCTAATGAAATGGCAATGATGTTACGTGGTAGATTTTAATCTATAATTTTTAAGTCAATTGACTCAACGCCAATCTTCTTTGCCTCAAATTTTTAAAGGCATCGCTTTATTTACTCCAGGGGGGGATATGGTATACACTATAGACCCCAACAAACAAGACAGATGGCATCTTCATCTATGTCTTTGCCTCCAGGAAGTTTTGGGCTTACCTGAACCCCCCCATTTTTTAATTCCAGCTTATACAGCTACCGTAGATCGTTGGTTAAATTCTCGTACAGGAAAAGTAGAAGTTTCAGCGGAACTATATCCTGCCGTCAAACCATACCTTCCTCTACTCCAAGTTTTATTTGATATCCAAACCCCTTGGCAAATAGCATCTTGGCAAGAAGAACATTGTAACCCTGCGGTTTTAGAAACCTATCGTCCCCAATTTTCAGCTTTATGGGAAGAAAACGATTTAATCATTAAGCTAGATCCTCAGAATCCCAGAGTTAAGATAGCTCATCCGATTAATTTTCAATCAACTCTTCAATTAGTCCCATCTCAATCTAATTCTTACCAAGATGGCTATATCTTAAGGCTATTTATTTCTGGTGATAGTCTCAAAATAGAAAAGACTTTAGATACTATTCATCAAGCTCTTGAACAAGGACTAGTTAGTCCTTACACCCTAAAAATAATTGATATTACCAAAAATCCTGAACAAGCAGAAATCCACCACATATCAGCTACACCGACTTTGGTGAGAATCTTTCCAGAACCAGTAAAAAGGATAGTTGGGAACTTAGATAATCCTGAAAAAGTTTTACAGGTTATATCTAGTTAAAATTAGACTAAAAAACAAGATCGATGAGTCAATCTATTATAGCTACGATTGCTTATGGGCTTTTAGCCTGTTTTGGTGGAATTTGGGGCTACATCAAAGCCAACAGTAAACCTTCCCTGATTTCTGGTTGTATCAGTGGGGCTTTATTGTTGATATCTGCTTTGATGCAATTTCAAGGTATGATTGTCGGCTTAATTATTGCTAGAGTCGTTACGATACTACTAGTATGCGTCTTTACCGTAAGATTGATTAAAACAAAAAAGGCTATGCCTGGAGTGTTGATGCTAACTACAGGAGTCCTTACCCTTATTGTTTTATTCGTTGAATAGATCTATGCTAAAGTCTCGGGACAATATCCTAAACCTCTAGTGAACTGTTGGCGAAAAGCCTCAATATCTTTAGTATCTGGAATACCATGAGACACAATTGCTACTTGGTAACGGCGCATGACTTGTACAGGGGACTGTCCAGTTTCCAAGCTCCAAAATACCATCTGCAACCGCATATCTGGCTCATAGGAAATTCCCAATTCACTCATAAAAGCGCGGAAATCACCGCGATGGGATAATGGTAGAGATTGAGGATAGCGAATTTTAACAATCCAACCATCAATTTGATGAACTACTGTTATAGATGCTCCTGCACCATGCTCCATAAAACGAAGATACTCTATTGTCCTTAAGGTCAAACTTGCGTTAGCAAGAAAATAGACAAAATCCATAAACACCCCTGTTGATTAAGCTTCAGCCTATATACAGTCTCGCAATAAAAGGGGCGATATCGCTAGGGGAAAAGCACCCGATTTTTAAATTTTCTTATAGGGGAAATTACCCAAGTTTGAAAGTGCCTGATGAACGATAAAATAAACATCAACAAAGACTTATTACTCTCCAGTTACAGTTATGAGCTGCCTTCTGAGCGAATTGCTCAAACCCCTGCTATACCTAGAGACAGTTCTCGTATGTTGGTAGTAAATTCACGGACAAGCCATGCTCATAGTACCTTTTTTAACTTACCTGATTGGCTATTACCAGGAGATTTATTAATTCTCAACAATACTCGTGTCATCCCTGCTCGACTCTATGGTTATAAAGCAACGGGAGCAACAGTGGAAGTTTTATTATTGGAGGAAACAGAGAAAAATTGCTGGTTAGCTTTAGTAAAACCAGGAAAACGTTTTAAATTGGGAACAGAAATATTTTTCGGTTCTGCTGTTAAATCAGAAAGTCTGTTAAAAGCCACCGTAGTGGGTAGAGATCAAACAACGGGAGGCAGATTTTTACAATTTGAGGTTCCGTCCCAAAAGTCTTTTTGGGAAATATTAGAATCTGTCGGTACAATGCCCTTACCTCCTTACATTACTTCTAAAGATTCTGAGCCTGAGCAATATCAAACTGTGTTCGCTGAAAAAATGGGGGCAGTTGCAGCACCTACGGCAGGATTACACTTTACAGAAGAATTATTAAATCGTTTGCAGCAAAAAGGAATTGAGCAAGCCTATATTACTCTTCATGTAGGAGTTGGAACGTTTCGTCCTGTGGAAACAGAAAAAATTACTGAACATTCGATGCACCAAGAATGGATTGAAATTACGGCTGAAACTATAGCTAAAATTGCTGAAACTAAGGCTAGAGGAGGCAGAATTATTGCTGTGGGAACAACCGCAGTCAGAACTTTGGAGGGGGCTGCTAGAGCTTCTCAAGGGAAAATCTTGCAACCTTTTCGGGGCAAAACTGATTTGTTTATCTATCCTGGTTATAAGTGGCAAATCGTTGATGGTTTAATTACCAATTTTCATTTACCAGGCTCTAGTCTATTAATGTTAGTTAGTGCTTTTACTGGTAGAAGAAGGTTACTAGAATTATACCAAAATGCGATCGCAGAATCCTACCGTTTTTATTCTTTTGGCGACGGAATGTTAATTTTACCAGAAGCTAAAACATTTAACATTTAGCATTTAACATTTAACATTTAGCATTTAACATTTAACATTTA
>JASJDB010000278.1 GCA_030065315.1 Xenococcaceae cyanobacterium MO_167.B52
GCAGTAGTTGCATCTATAGTTTGATTGAGAGCCACAATACCACCAAAAGCCGAGATAGAATCAGCATTAAAAGCCTTTTCATAAGCTACTGCCAGAGTTTCTGCCACTGCTGCGCCACAAGGATTAGTATGTTTTAAAACTGCTGCTGCTGGTTCATTACTAGGAAATTCAGCAATAATGCGTCTTGCTGCTTCCAAATCAACTAAATTATTGTAACTGAGTTCTTTTCCTTGCAATTTAGTCGCACTTTTCCACCCTGTTGACCCAGTACTATACCAAGTAGCAGCTTGATGGGGATTTTCTCCATAGCGGAGAGTCTGAACATTATTACCCGATAGATTATAGATTGGGGGTAATCCAGTCTCCTCTCCTTGGTTTAACTGAGCAAAATAAGTAGAGATAGCGCGATCATAGTTATAAGTATGAGCAAAAGCCAATCCTGCCATTTTTTGGCGAAATTCTAAAGAAACCGAACCATTAGAGTTATCCAATTCCTTTAAATAATCCTCATACTGACTGGGTTCACATAGTATGGTGAGATAGGCAAAGTTTTTAGCAGCAGCACGCACCATAGTTGGACCCCCAATATCGATTTTTTCAATAGCTTCTGCCACAGTGACATCGGGTTGAGCGATGGTCTTTTCAAAAGGATAGAGATTCACTACTACCAAATCCAGAGGACGGATATTATTAGCTTCCATATCCAGCTTATCTTGTTCTACATCAGGACGACCCAAAATCCCCCCATGAATTCGAGGATGGAGAGTTTTAACCCTTCCTCCCAAAATCTCAGGTGATTCTGTGTAATCACTAACTTTAGTTACAGGTAATCCAGCATCTTGTAAAGTTTGAGCCGTACCACCACTACTCATCAGATCAAAATCGAACTTTTCTACTAACTGACGTGCTAAATCTACAATTCCAGTTTTGTCCGACACACTCAGAAGTGCTAAACGTTTCATGATCTTATTCCCTTCTCTATCAAAATCCTCAAGCCCATATATTATAGAAGGGAAGATGTTTCAGTTTAATTCTGAGTTAAAAATTTCCCCAGATAAATATCAAACCCCTCTTATCCGAAAGAATCCTTTAGAACAACCTCAACCAATAACCAAACAACACCAAACAACAAAGCCCTCTCAAGCTCAACAAATAAACAAACAACACCAAACAATGAACCTCTCAGCCTTAACAAATAACCAAACAACACAAACACTAGACACCTTTGCGGTTCAAAAAAAAATCAATCATGAACCCAACAAATAACCATTAAGCCAATCCCAAACCATCAATCTTATGGTCAATTTTTCACCAAACTATATCTAATGGCTATTATTCCCCTCCATCAGCGATCCTTATCCCTCGATCATCAACTTCTAACCAATTTACTCGCTAACACAGAAAACATCTTAATTATTCAAGACCTAGATGGGGTATGTATGGGTTTAGTCAAAGACCCCTTAACCAGAGTAATTGCACCAGAATACTTACAAGCAGTAAAATCCTTTGCAGGAAATTTCTATGTACTTACCAACGGCGAACATATTGGGACCAGGGGAGTTAATAGAATTGTTGAAAAAGCTTTTGAGAATCCAGCTATAGCCAAGGAAAAAGGTTTTTACTTGTCTGGATTAGGTGCGGGTGGAGTACAATGGCAAGACTGTTATGGTAATGTTTCCCATCCTGGTGTTAGTCAAGAGGAAATGGCTTTTTTAGAACAAGTCCCAAATAAAATTAAGACTTATCTAGAAGAGTTATTTAGTCAAGAAAATTATGGACTAGATTCAGAACAAATTCACAAGTGCATTGCAGCAACAGTATTAGATAATAAGGTATCTCCTACTGCTAATCTCAATGTGTTTCATGAAGCTTTATCAAACAGTAGTGAGGGATATAGAACGCTACAGATTAAAATACAGAGTTTAATGGAACAATTATTAGCAGAAGCTACACTGAAAGGCTTAAAAGATTCTTTTTTTGTCCATTATGCTCCTAATTTGGGTAGAGATACAAATGGGAAAGAAATTATTCAATTAGCTCAAGGAAAACACTCTGGGACAACTGATTTTCAGTTTATGTTGAAGGGTGCAATCAAAGAGGTAGGAGTGATAGTAATTCTCAATCGATATTACTATCAGAAAACTGGTACTTATCCTTTGGGTAAAGATTTTAATGTTCGAGAAGCTCCCCATCAGCAAGAGGAATTACTAGAAATAATCAAAAATAATTTTGACCCTGCTATGATGCCCATAATAGTGGGAGTGGGAGATACAGTTACTAGTAAAGCTCAAGAAATAGATGGAAAAATTGAATTTAAACGAGGTGGCAGCGATCGCGGTTTTTTAGAGTTAATTCAGGCGATCAGTAAAGAGCTTAACACGGGTAATATTGTAGTCTATGTGGATAGCAGTGATGGAGAAGTTAAAAACCGTAAACCCCTCAAACTGGAAAAAAGGATTGAAAATGAACAAGAGGTCTGGCGCGTTGTGGAAGGTGCTGGGGATTCCAGAGATACAGAAGACCCTTTGAGATTAAATGTAGTGTTTCCTGGGGGTTACAAGGAATATACTAGTCTTTTCCAAAAAGCAGCTAAAATTCGCCAGGGGAAGTGTTAGATGTTGAATCTTAGCAAGAAACTTCGATCATTTAACAGTTGGGTAAAAAGTATGTCAAACTAGATCAATGGATTGTAGCGACAGATAGTAAGAGCAAACCCAATGGTGATTGCACAAAGTAAATTTGTGAAGTTGGTAACGGAAGAAACAGGTAAATTGTTAGCCTGGGCATCGGGATTAGAATCATCGACCAACACGTTTTTAGAACAATCAAAGGCTCTGGCTCGTAAATTAGGAGCTTACTATCGTCCTGACGGACTGACAGAATTTGGTTTTTGGGTACCCAGACTAATTGGGGATGTTTTACATGAAAGAGAAATTTATTTAGAAATCTTTACTCCTCTAGAGCCTATAGATTGGCGAGCGAAGGAACAAAGAGTTAAATTCAAACGAGATTGTCTCCATTTAGAACAACAAGGAGAGTTCTTTTGGGGAGTTGTTGCAGGATTAGAGCCAGGAAATCGAGAACAAGCAGGCTCATTCTATTGGTTGCGCTATTCCGATCTCAATGGCAAATTACGAACTATCCGTGATATTGTGCCTAATTCTCTGCCCTATGGAGTTTTTGCCCCAGCAGAACTCTACGATATGGA
Organism: Xenococcaceae cyanobacterium MO_167.B52; assembly: GCA_030065315.1. Taxonomy (GTDB): domain Bacteria; phylum Cyanobacteriota; class Cyanobacteriia; order Cyanobacteriales; family Xenococcaceae; genus JASJCP01. The sequence goes on from JASJDB010000278.1 coordinate 3,209, forward strand.
CAGCCTGCAAGCAAATCGAGCTGACCTAGATTATTTGAGTTGTACTGGTGTTAAAGAAGGGAAAAAAATCCCTAGAGTCGATGCACCTTGTAATATTTTAGAACTTCACATCGGTACAGCTTCCCCCGAAGGAACTCTTGAAGGACTCAATCAGTTATATCAAGGTATTGCCGAGAAAATTCGTCAGAATTTGCCCTTAACTCCTGCCGAACAAAATTACATTGGCTATGATGCCATTCAATTCCTCCCCACAGAACCTACTATTGAGTATCGAGATCAATACACTGCGGAGAGTGAATTTTTCTTATTTGTGGAAGAAGAAGAGAAAGAGTCAGGAGAAGTAGTAGAAATTGAGCTTAGTAAGCCTCATACTCAAGATTGGGGCTACGATGTACCCATAATTGGCTCTAGCACAACTAATCCAGCTCTACTAGGTAGTTTACGCCCTGATGAAGTAATAGATTTTATTGCTACTCTTCACAACTTCCCCTCCCATCCTATCGAAGTAATTTATGACCTAGTTTATGGACACGCAGATAACCAGAGTGAGTTATTAATTTCTCGTCAATTCCTCAAAGGTCCTAATATGTATGGTCAGGACTTAAATCATCAGTTTCCTATGGTGCGGGCTATCTTGCTAGAAATGCAGCGACGGAAGCTCAATACTGGTGCTGATGGGATTCGGGTTGATGGTGGTCAAGATTTTCGCTTCTTTAACCCCCTTTCAGGAAGGGTAGAACAAGATGATGCTTATCTATTGGAGATGAGTAATGTAGTTCAAGAAATTGCAGGACATAAAAGACTTTTATTTACTATATTTGAAGATGGTCGCCCTTGGCCCGAAGAAGGTTGGGAAGAAAAATCTCGTTATCGAGAATTGATTGAACTCAAACCAGAATCCTATCAATGGGGTCCTCTAATCTTTGCCCATAATACCCCTTCTTTAACAGGCTTTTGGGAACAGAAATGGTCTAGAGTTTTAGAAGTAATGACTATTGGAGATCGCTGGATTACTGGTTGTGGCAATCATGATACGGTAAGAAGGGGCAATCAGATCGATTTGGATAAACCGATTAATTGGCGTTTAGGCAAAAATCTGCCAGAAGTCCTCAAGAACGCCTATGATAATCCAGCAGTGACTCTTTGGGTTTATGGTTTTAGTCCTGGCTTACCCATGGATTTTATTAACACTACCATGCACGCTCCTTGGCTATTTTTCCGCAATACTGATGAAAGATATGGAGTAAAAGTAGTTTCAGAAGAAATCGGCTTTTTAAGTTGGCAAATTACCCCTCAACTGTATAGTCAGGCTCATTGTTTTACTCGCTTAAAAATATTAGGATTTCGACAAATTAAGCAACTACAAGAATTTGGTCAAGCCCTGAATCTGGCAATGATTGAGAAAGATTATGTTTTAGCAGATGTAGTAGAGATGCTCCACTCTTGTGTAGGAGGAAATCCTTTCCCTGATATTCCCCCTTTTAAAGAACTTAGTCGCGGTGGAATGGTGCGTTTTCTCAAAAAATTAGATGAAGATAGACTGAAAAATTTTGCCCTAATGTTTATGGAAGATTGCTTCCATGTTTGTAATGTATCTCATTATCACTCAAGTCTAAATAAAGCACGGATTGAATTCAATCTAGCTTTGAGAGATTTTCGCCATCAGCATTCTTGGTTAGCGGAAAATATGACAGAAAAAGACTCTTTTAATAAAATCACTGAAGGAGAAAGAAGTATTTTTTATGGAGTTCGTTCTAACTCCGATAATACTGAAACTATAGCAATGGTATCTCATTTGGAAGGAGAACCAATTACCCTTAACCTGGCAGAATTATTGCAATTAAATGATCACAAATGGTCAGTAGCAATCAAATCTCCTGGCTTAAAAATAGATGATTTAACTTCTATCACTCTCAATAATAGTGATGGTTTACTTTTAACAATGTCTCATTAATTAACTTTCATCCCAATAAAAACGATAAAACAAAAAGTCATTGGCAAAATTTTGCTGATCTAAAACGTGATGAATCCATTTTTCATCAATTAGACGTTGTCCTAATCGAATCGCTTGTTGGGTTGATAAGCCTAGGTTAGCACAAAACCATTCTACAGCTTCTTGACCAATAAAACATTTAGGATAGATTTTAAATTTATAATTACGATCTTTAATTTTAATACCCCCAACATGACGCATTTTGGTAACTAACTCATCAAGATCAATGGTTGAAACAATATCGATATCTTGATTATGATGGGGAGATAACTCAGCAGAAGAATCTTGAACCCAGATGGTAAAACCAAGATTATCTTTGAGAAAAACAACTGTTTCGCATAGTTTACTGTAACCAAAAAGAACCTATTTTATTGACCCTCCAGAGTTTAACATTATTTATGAGAAAAATATCAATAAATATTACTAAAGATAGAAAAATAATATTTCTTGACCTTAAAAATGTAAAGTCCGTACTTAATAAGTATTTTTACTTAAATAGCCACATATTTAGTCACCAGAAACCTACAGTTTCTTTCTCGAGCTTTCAAGAAAGAAACTATATCTGAGTTTATTTGAAGCCTATCTCTAATAAGTAGTAAATAATAACTAATTTAAGTATTTTGATGAGTTATTATTTACCAAATACTGCTGCTACTAGCGATTAATTAGGCTATCTTCAATTCATCGTCTGGGTTAGTATCCAATGTCTTAATATTTCTGGGATTCCAGCGAGAACGCAATTCTTCGATGTGCATATTCCGTTCATCTTTTCTGAGATGTCGGGGACTACTTTCAAAGGACAAAGAAGAAGGTAATTTATCTGGTTCATATTCTGCCTCAATAAACGATGCTACTGCTTCATAAGAAGGAGAAAAGCTGTCATCAGAGCCAGAATATGACATTGACTGTTTCAGGGCAGCCGAAAATAAGCCTGTGCCATCATCAAAGAATCTTTCAGTAGTTGCCCCATGATGTTCGTACGGGTGAAAAGAAAGGTCATCAGGTGCTTGGGTAGCTACCCAAGAAACGTAAGACCAATATTCACTAAAAGTACCAAAATCATTAGCAGAGCGCATCATCAATAATAGCCAATGATCTGTTGACTCGTAATATCTATTCACTTGATTAGCAAATGACTTGAGATGTTCCTGTTTAAGCCAAATATGATGAGGAATAAAAGTACCTTCATGATCTGTAATTGGTTCAACACCCAAGACAGTTTGAATCCACTTATCCCATTTAGAAACTATATCACTATTCCCCCAAGCTTTATGTTGAATCAAAGCAAAACTGCGCTTGATCTTTTCTTGTTCTTGATGAATTAGTGACCAAGTAGCAACAGGAAGCAAATCACTATCCCAAACAACATACCACTCACTCAGATAATCTATTCCTTCAAAGGCACCGAGTTTGAGTAGCTGTTGATAAAACCAGCCTGGGGTATATAGGGATACTCCTAAATCCAACTCGGCGCAAATTTGATTTTTAGTCAGCCCAATCTTAGCGAAAAAAGTTTCCTCCTCATGAATATGGAGTGAAGCAATTTTCCATTCCTGAGATATTTTTGTAAGAGACTGAGCTTCAGGAGCAGGTGCAATGACATGAATGTTTCGAGGTTGGTAATGGCTGGTAATTCCCTCTAAAACTGCTTGTGTATTCCAACGTATGCGATAAAGGGGGATTATAAAGTCAAAAATTTCATGTGACATGGCTGTAGAAATGATTTTTTTATATTGCTGATAAGGCTTGTTCTGGTTGATAAGTATCATTGGTGAGGCTATTGCCAACAGTGGAAGGGTCTTCTAAACCAACATCACTGCATAAAGGATCGATCCCTAACCCTTCTCTAGGATATTTTTCACAAATTTGATGATATTGATCTATTGCTTGATAAAGTTCATCACGAGTTAGAGAGTTGAGATAACCACATTTACCAATTTCACCTTTAGGTAATGGTGCTACTAGATTTTGACCACGTTTCTGAACAATTTTTTCTTGAGCAGCCCAAACTATTCCTCTATTAAGCAATACATCATGCCACAGGCTTAAACCAAAAGAACTAATTAGGCGCAGAATACGATGAAAATCTTGGCTACTAATCCATTGATTACGGTAGCTCAGGTAGGCTCCAAACCCCATACCAATCGCGACCGCATGACCATGTAGTAGTCCAGCTTCTATTTCAAAACCTGGAGACCAAGTATGTCCATAGGCATGAGGACGACATTGATGAGTTTCGTATAAATTATCGTATTCAGCTTCTACATAGCTGCGTAGAGCAGCACCGAGAATTTTTTGGGAGAGAGTGCTAATTTCGCTTTGAGGTTTACAGTCTAAAGTACCAAAACGAGTTGTAATTAATTCTGCTCCTGCTTGTTCTAAGTAACAAAATAGTTCTTCATTTTTGACTGTAGCCATCTTGATAATTTCTGAAATGCCATGGCGTAACCAGCCTTCTTTTAAGGTCTTGAAGAAAGAGCGGTCTGTTA
>JASJDB010000279.1 GCA_030065315.1 Xenococcaceae cyanobacterium MO_167.B52
GTCACCTTATTAGGAATTCTTGACTCTCAACCGAAAACTGTAGCAGCAGGATTAGAATTTCAGGCAATTGGGGAATCTGACTTTCCTCAAGGAGCGACAAAAGACTTATTTAATCCAAAATCGGCAATCCAAAATCCAAAATGGTTTTGTCACCAAAAAGGGATTAATCAACAAATAAACTAGTAGTTTCGCTTAATTTTGTTACCGAATAGGCAGGTAAAACTATTTCAGAAGTAACTTGACCACTATTAAACTTTACAACATCAGTTCCTGTTACTAAAGTTCTGGGATTGTCTGTCAATTGTTCATAGTTGACTGAAACCGAAAAAACTTGTTCTATATTAATCGGAATATCTTGATTCGATAAATTAACAATTATTCCTTTAGAATATTCACTATTGCTAAATTTCCAGCCATATAAAGCAGGATATTGAAAGCCTTGTTTTCCTATTAAAGTAGGTGAAAAAGAAAAATCAATTTTTTGAGCTTTTGTCATACCCAAAGTTGCTTCTCCCAGTAAGCTAAGAGTTGAACCAGTAGCAGTTAAACTATTAGGTATAACCTTCATCTTTGGCTCACTAGGATTAACGAAACCTCCTGTACCACGAAGAATAGCAGCAAACCGAGAATTACCTACTAATACGTGATTACAGGCAATATTAATGCGAGAATCTTCCAGAAACAATAAACTTTGTGTCAGGGTATAAAGTCCATGAGTCCAACTTCCCATAACCCTTTGGGATTTTCCTTCATTATTACCAAATATGCTTTCAAATAGATTATATTCTGTAATCCAAATTTGTTTGTCATCGGGAATCAATTTAAAATCATCGCTACTATAAAATTTTTCGACACTTCTAAAAGGTTGTCCTAAAATTATGGTTACTTCTTCTTCATTAAAGAAAGGGTAATTAGAGTTTAAGTCAATAGGAGATTTTAGACCATGTCCACTATAAACGTGAAGAGTAATTCCATCTGCATCGGACATAGCTGAAGAGATCAGATTCCTGTTCCAATTTTTCACTCTTTTAGAATCTTTGGATTTAGAAATTGCACCAACTAAAGTAATATTTGCCTGGGGAAATTCTGCTTTAATTGTCTTGATCCATTGAATAGCTGTCTTGGCATAATCCTCAGAACTGCTAAAAACTCGACGGTAATTAGGAACATCGATATAAAATTCATTACCCAATTCAATATACTCTACTGGAATTCCCAAGTCATTGGCTGTTCGTAACATTTCCAGTTGGGATTCGAGAGTGGAACTAGCAAGATTTAAGACAAAGAGAGGAATAGTATTAGTTGCTTGGATTCCTACTTGTATATCCTTTAATTTACTATCGTTATATTTCAGGTCTTTACTTCTAAAATTTATGGGATAGCCAGCCATAGCTTCCCTAACATTTTTAATTAATCCTCCTTTTTGCCAATCCCAATAATTTGATTCTGTGCCACCTGGAATTCTCAATAATCTGGGATTTACTTGGTTGACTGATGCTAAAAAATCTGGATTTGACCAAGATTTTATGAGCAAAGAATTGACATTAAAACAGGCATAATTTTGACTTAAAGGACGGGAAGAAACCGCAGGATAGGCTGTAATATTTGATGTTTGTGCCAATACCGACGAATTGGCTTGATTTTTCTGCCAGCTACAACCAGTGATTAATAGTAAGCTGGTCAAGAAGAAAAACTTGAAACTAGAGAGAGAATTAGTGATATTTTTTAGCATATTAAATAAATCAGTTCGATGGGGAAAAAATTGATTCACTAGGCTTTTAAGAGCCAATAACTAATGGTTTAATCTTATATCTTGTGGGAATTAAAAGAAGTTGAATTATGGAATTCTCGCATATAACGAGAATAAACATTCACTACTAAACCTGCCAATAGCCATAAATAAAACGAAAAACATTTGATTTCAAAAATTCGTTCTACAAAACCATAGAAAAAAGTAATAATAGTAAAAGTACAAAATCCTATTCCTAAAACTCTGGTCTGCATTTCCAAACAATAATCTATTAAATACTGGGAAGTTTTATAGAGGCGTTGAAATATATATCCGAATAGAGCAACTCCAGGAATTCCATAATAAAGCAACATTGCAGCCCAATAAACATCTTCAAACCAAAATTTACGTTCCAAAATTATACTTTCCTTACTGGGAAGAATCTCGATCAAGTTTTGAACCGCATCATTGGGAGCTGGACTTAAACCAAACCAATTTCCTGTGATAATAGTTCCCTGAAAAATGGTTTTCAGAATCCATTGCCTAGTTCCTTTTTCCCAATATTCTGCTGAAAATAGTTGTCCAAAATAGCCTAGTAAATCAATACTTTCTCCTTGTCTAATTGCCCAGCCATCTATTGAAGTATCTACATTGAGAAAAAATAGCGAGCCAAATATCAGGGTAAATCCACCTAATAAATAGAACCAAATAACTTTACTAGCCCATAGTTTTTGACGGTATAAAAATAGTACTATTATTGGAATAATTAAGCCAAATAATAGGGCGATTCGTTTATAAGTTGCGAAAAAAGCAAAATACATCACGAAAAAATTAAGTATTTTTGGTGAAACAAGTGAAACAGTATTAGTATTTTGGAGGGTAACAACAACTAGAATAATAAAGCCGATTAATAAAAAAGCAGAAGTATTAGCCGTATTAGCTAAAGTGCCATTGACTGCACCAGTTTTTAAGTTTCCACTAGAGACCTCAGAACTCTTTTGAATTGCAGCTCCTCCTACTTCTAGATTGATATTTTGAGGTACAAATAAATTGTTGAATCCAGCAGGAGCAAAGTACTGAACTGATACTAAATATCCTTGAATTAATCCTAAAATTAAAATTGTTTTTAGTAGCAAAGAAACTTGCTTTTTAGATAATTCTAAATCAACGATAATATAGTAAACAGAAATATAACGCAGTAGAGTTCTTAAATTATTAACTCCACTAAAGATAGATGCTTGATGAACAATTAATAAAATTAATGCCCAAAATACGAAACAAATAAGAGCTAACTCAATTGAAGATTTAATTATTCGCTCTCGTCTAATAATCCGTTTATAAAATACTTTGGCACACAAATAGTAAAGTACAAACTCGTGCAAAAATCGCAGAAATAAAATACCAATAGAAGGGGCGGGAGTCCATCTGAGAACAAACTCTTCAAAAGGTAGATAAATAGCGATCGCATAAATAATCCAAAAAGAAATTTCTCCTTTGAGTCTAGCAATTTGATACCATTCAAGGATTCTCCAAAATATTTGACTTGGTTTAGCAACCATATTAAAACTACAATTTTATTATTTGATCTATAAGTAATTATGTTGATTTATTGTAAAAGTTTAGTTTCCTTACCTATAGTTTTCCCAGTTAGGAAATAAATTAATTAAGATAGAGTGTATTATTTTATTTCTTAATATTTACTAATGTCCGTTGCTTTTATCGCTCACTATCTTGGGCCTCGTTTGGGAATTGGACAGTATATAGAGCGATTATTACCTCCTTTAGTCGAAGAATTAACTAGTCAAGGAGTTTCGGTAACTATCATAGCTTCTCCCAACGCTATTGCTAAGACTCCTGCTTTGGCAAAATTGCAAGACATAGTTCAGGTTTTACCATCGTTGGATTATTCTTCTGCCAAACGATATGCTTGGGTTGCCACCTCTTTTCGTGGCTACTGTCGTCGCCACAAAATAGACACAGTAGTTTGGTTATCAAATCCTCTGATCTTACCTTGGCATCCTCCCACGATGGCGGTAATTCATGATGTAAATGAATGGAAAGCAGCTAATAAATACGGCGATCGCATTAAAACTTGGTTACGGGCTGCTGTTTATCTGGATGCTACCCTGCGTTTTGCCCAAAAAATCATTGTAGTTAGTGAGACAACCCAAGAGGAGCTATTGCACTTTCGCCCCGCTTCTGAGTTAAAGTCCAAGGTAACAGCGATCGCTAATGGTAGTGACTCCCAACTAATCAATTTACCTGCTGTGGCAATCAATGCCCCTAAAGCCCCCTTTCTCCTCTCTGTAGGAAGAATTGATCCTAAAGCGAAATGTTTACCAGAAGCTGTTGCCTTAGTATCAGCCCTGAGAGAAATTAGTGAACAACCTTGGGAATTGCACCTAGTCGGAGGAATGAATACTAGTACCAAAGATAGTGGAGAAGCCTTTCTCAAATCCCTTCAAAATCAGCCTTGGGTATCTTATCATGGTTATCTGGGCGATCGTGATTTAGCCCAATGGTATCGTCAAGCAACGGCGGTAGTATTTCTGTCAGAAAATGAGGGCTTTGGCTTACCAATTGTAGAAGGGATGTCCTTTGGTCGTTGGATTGTAGTGAATAAAATGAATCAAGCCAGTCTAGAGACTGGAGGTACTGCTATTATCCCTGTAACTGCTACTGATTCTTATCAAGCAGCGAAAATATTACTGGACAAACTTCAACACCTTCCTGTTCCTGTAACTAAAGCTAATGGACAACGATGGCAAAATACAGCTAGAGCATACGCTAGAGAAATTCTCAGCTTTATTTAAGATTATCTCTTGCTTATATCGTGTACTTTGTTCAAACCAATTTTTTCTTTTTCCGCATCAGATAAAGTACTTGGCTCGATATTCCTCCAAAGACTCAAATCCCAAAACCAGACAATTACCAAAACTAATATTAGCAACTGAAAATTAAATCCCTGTTTCATAGCGTATTTAATAAAGCCAAGTATTTTTACTTATTAGATTAATACTACACCAGAAAAACATCTGTTCAAAATAGTATTTTTGCAAATCCTGGTCTATCGGTAACATTAAATCTATTGAGAAGCCTTGAAGTGAGGCAGTTCCACAGATAGGAGAAAATATCCTAAAGATTGGAAAGCAACGCAACGGTGAAATTAAAGAAATTTATACCTTGAAATGTGGTCACTCAGCATTCGCCGAGATACCTGCTGAACTAGCAGAATGTATCCGTACTTCAGTAGACTTATCCTAAATAAGAGCATGGTTTAAAAAAGCTAATTATTTAGGTAACAAAACAATATTCTTTCCGTATCTTGTCTCCAGAATCATGTGGCGAATATCAAGACTGCCATATATATGACATGGAGATGTCATATGTGTCAGTCAAAATGAAGAAAAATCTCAAGAGAGGAAAAAATATGCCCAATATTTTGGAGTTTAAAACAATAAAGACAAGTTTAATTGGTATGATTATTGCCATGAGCTGGATGAGTTTACCAGTTAAAGCCAATGAAGCTAAGTTGTTTGAAGAATTTATCAGTTTTAGTGAAAAAACAGAAGATTTTAAACAGCTATCTTCTTCAAGAGCTACAGGAAACGGTCTAAAAAATATTGTAGGCATAACAGGTCTAGGAATAGGGACAGGAATTATAGCTTGGCATCTAGCAAAAGAAGAGAAAACTTCTCCAATCAAATATCTGGGTGGCAATAACAAAGAAAATAGATCTTTATTAGACCAAGTTAGTCCTAAATTAAGGAAAGAATTACTAAGATTAGTACAGGACCAAAAGACAGTGAATCGTCTACTATATGGGACTTTAAATTCTCATCCGAGTCGTTCGGCAAATTGGTTAGCAGAAAAAGTTATTTATGACTTAAAAAGAGATCGGAAATAAAAAAATACTGGGGCTTTAATCTTAAATTAAATTCTTCTAAATAAGTTGAATTATTCTGTTTATTTTGGAGGTATTAAAACAGCTCCGTTCGCCTCATTATAAACCTTTATTTACTAATCAATTATCATCATGAACAATAATTTTTTATCATTAGAAGCAGAATTTCAAGTCCAAGTTCAACTTCAAGATATCGATTTTTATCTTAAAAATAATCCCGGACAAGCTCATGAACAAGCTCTTAATTATTGTGAATTTTTTTTAATTCTTGCTCAAAAATACAAAACTCTTGAAATGGAATTAAAAACTCTAAAAGAAAAACAATCTCCTTTTCCGAATCTTCCTCCTTTTTAAAGTAGGAGATGAATTTCTGAGTTTTAGCTTTGTCGAACTTACATCTTGCTAATAGAGGAATGTTCTGCCATATTAGCAACTTGCAAAGCATAAAGACTGGCTTCTGGTTGCAGATATAAAGGCTTGCTTAAACATAAATAATCTAAAACCATTTCTGTATCCTTAGCAAATAAACCACGACGACTAGCAACGGTAATCGGTATTCTTTCTTGATCTCTAATTAGAGTTCCTTTTTCTCCTTCAAATAATAATGTACCGCGATCGCCGTTAATTTCAAATGTGCGATGACTATACCAAAATTTATCTCCTTTTCCATAGATAATATCGGCAATAACACCGTTAGAAAAAGTCAATTGAGCATTACACAAACAGGAAGTAAAGTAATCTGTATTGGGTACATCCCAATAACGATTTTTACAGTTAACTTCAGCTACATTGCCAAATAAATCAGTTAATCGACTGATGCGAGATAAAGCAGCAGCCAGAGGAAAGCCAAACATTTCTCGATGGTATTTCCAACTACGGGTTACTTGACGTTGAGTTGCAATGGTGGTGTAGCGAGCATAAAAAACTTCTCCTATGTCTTCAATATGGTGTTTGATAGCTTGATGCAAACCGCCAATTAATTCCATATGCTCCACGTGAAGTAGCTTATTTTTCTTTTTGGCTAAAGCAATAATTTCTCCTGCTTCTTTTGCATCCAAAGAGAGGGGATACTCTACAACTACGTGCTTTCCTGCTGCCAATGCTGCCCGAGCAACTATGCCATGATCTCGATTAATTGTACAGACAAAAATTAAATCTAATTCTGGTTGGCTAATCAGTTTTTGCCAAGAGTCAACAGAAGAAATTGGGAATTTTTGACAATATTCTTGAATTTTCTCAGGACTATTACCCGTAATACTAACTAGAGTTGCTCTTGGGTCATTTTGAATTGCCTCAGCTCGTTTAATAGCTGCATACCCAGTACCGACGATACCGACTTTAATTAATTTCATTGCCATCTTTTAGTACAAATTATAAATATTTAGATATAAATATAATTAATAGCCATTTTTGAAGCAAAAAAACCCTAATTACAATATCTCTATATCTTATTAAACAATTATTATTGCTTTGTTATAAGCTACACATAATCCTAAATTCTTCTAATCCCTAGTCTAACTTATAATATAAGTAAAACTTATTTTACATTAAATTAAGAATTTCATTACTAATGCACCTTATACTCGTAATCTTTTTCGCTTACCATCAGAAATGAGGCGTATCTAGAAAGTAAAGCTTTATTCTTTACCACTAGAGTAAATCTCCTATATAGATGACTAAATCTGCTGTTTTACTTAGAGAAGAGGACTAAAACATGGCAACTTATAACGTAACTTTAAAAATGCCCGACGGCGAACAAACTATTGAAGTACCTGAAGATGAGTACATTCTTGATGTCGCTGAAGAGCAAGGTTTAGATCTTCCTTATTCCTGCCGTGCAGGAGCTTGTTCTACTTGTGCTGGTAAAATCGTATCTGGCACTATCGATCAATCCGATCAATCCTTCTTAGATGACGATCAAATCGAAGCTGGCTATATTTTGACTTGTGTAGCTTATCCTACTTCTGATTGCACTATTGCTACTCATCAAGAAGAAGAACTATACTAAGTTCTCATTATTTATTTGTTTTATAAGGACGCTTTATTTTGATGTAGAGCGTCCTTATTTACTATTTTTGTGAATAATCACCATTTCTCAA
>JASJDB010000280.1 GCA_030065315.1 Xenococcaceae cyanobacterium MO_167.B52
ATGGCTAAGTTTGATGTAATTAACCTCATTATAAGTATGATTTTCACCCTTGAGGTAAAGTTGTAATAAACAATTAGGCTTGTTAGATTAAATTTTAATCAATTTAAAACCAGAGTTGGCAAATTTACTTAGTCTCCAAAAAAAAGACTGCCTTATCAGACAGTCTTGACCACACACACTATTAAGAGAGAAATTTTAAAAGCTAGAAATAAATTTTAGCCTTGCAATTTTTTACCTAACAATTGATTAGTCAATTTAGGATCGGCTTTTCCACCAGTTTGTTTCATTACTTGTCCCACAAAGAAACCTCTGAGTTTAGTTTTACCATTACGGAATTTTTCTAATTCATCAGGATGAGCAGCCAAAACTTGGTCGATGATTTTTTCAATTTCTTTGGTATCAGAGATTTGAATTAAACCTTTTTTCTCTACTAGTTCTTTAGCTGAACCACCTTTTTCGAGTAATTCAGGCAGAATATCTTTAGCTATTTTTCCGCTAATTGTGCCTTTTTTAATAAGATTAACTAATTCTGCTAGTATTTCAGGCTTGAGGGCAATCTGAGTAATACTGAGGTTATTATTCTTGAGATAGGCTGCAATATCTCCAATGAGCCAGTTAGTGACTTGTTTGGCATCTGCACCAGTGGCAATTGCCTTTTCAAAATATTCTGCTACGGTGCGGTCATCAGTCAAGATACGAGTATCATAAGCAGATAGTCCTAGTTCTTCTTCATAGCGGTGACGTTTTTGAGCAGGAAGTTCGGGGAGTTCTGCTTTCCAAGTTTCCAACTGTTCAGTAGAAACTTCAAGGGGTGGTAAATCGGGTTCGGGAAAATAACGATAGTCGCTAGAACCTTCTTTAGAGCGCATACTAATAGTGCGTTGGCTTCCTTCTTCCCACAGGCGAGTTTCTTGAAAGATGGGTTCCCCAGTTTCAATGGCTTCTATTTGTCTTTCTATCTCATAATCAATCGCCTTTTGAATGGCACTAAAGGAATTCATGTTCTTAATTTCGACTTTAGTACCAAATTCTTTTTGTCCTACGGGGCGTACGGAAATATTGACATCACAGCGTAAGGAACCTTCTTGCATCTTACCGTCGCTAATACCCAAGTACAGCATAATGCGCCGTAATTCTTGAGCATATTCTGCTGCTTCTTTACCTGAACGCAGATCTGGTTCAGAAACAATTTCCAGTAAGGGTACACCTGCACGGTTAAAATCTACCAGAGAATAGGTTGAACCAGCAAGGCGATCACTACCTCCATGATTTAATTTTCCTGCATCTTCTTCCATATGAAGACGAGTAATCCCAATTTTCTTTCTCATAGGTTCAGCATTGGGTTTCTCGGCAATTTCGATTTCCAGCCAGCCATGCTCCCCAATAGGAAGATCATATTGAGAAATTTGGTAATTTTTCGGTAAATCGGGATAAAAATACTGTTTACGGTCAAATTTACTATAGGGAGCAACTTTACAGTTAATCGCCAAACAAGCTTTAACCGCATATTCCAAGACTTTTTCATTCAATACAGGAAGCACCCCAGGATATCCTAAGCAAATGGGAGAGATATTACTATTGGGATTATCAGGATCGAAACTGGTAGATTCACTGCTAAATATTTTGGTATTAGTATTGAGTTGACAGTGGGTTTCCAACCCGATAACAGCTTCATACTTGGTTTTGGCGACTGTAGCAACATTCATAATTTTAAGCTCAAGAATTCTATTTAATCCCTAGACCCTTCATTCTATACTTTATCCTTGAGGTGATGGGGAAAACCCTGGTCTCCAGTTATACAACCTCAATTTTATAGTTATCAGTTTAATAAATAGTGTCTATTTTAAAGTCTAAATTTTCTACTTGGCTATTCATTAGTATTATAGTTTCAATTCTATTTGGCTGCGCTGGATTAAAACTTAGTTTTGAATCTGCTTATACAATCCAAGATGATGCCAGACAGTATATTTTTTGGATGCAGCAGTTTAAGGATAGTAGTTTATTTCAAGATGATTTAATTGCTGACTATTTTAAATCTGTTACTCCCTGGGGATTTACTACCTCATATAAAATAGTCAGCTATCTCGGTCTAGATATATTTTGGTTTAATAAAGTATCTCCTTTAGTAATTGGGCTTGTTACAACCCTCTACTGTTTTCTAGTTTGCTTAGAATTTCTTCCTGTGCCACTAGCAGGATTTTTTAGTTGTTTGTTACTCACTCAAAATTTATGGATGGTTGATGATTTATCTTCTGGTACGCCGAGAGCTTTTATTTATTGTTTATTACTAGGGTTTATTTATTATTTTTTAAAACAAAATATCTTGGCTTCTGTCTTATTTATTCTGTTACAAGGTTTGTTTTATCCTCAAACAGTCTTACTGTCTGCTGTAATTTTAGTTGTTAATTTAATTAGAACTAGGAATAGACACAAAATTTATTTTTGGTGTTTGTTTACTGCTAGTATTGTGCTGAGTTTTTATGCTTTTCAAACTTCTGATTTTGGTAATGTCATCACTGTCGGTGAAGCTAGACTATTATCAGAATTTAGGGAAGGAGGAAGGAGTGCTTTTTTTACTAATTCTTGGTCAAAATTTTGGTTAACAGGAAGAAGAAGTGGTTTTTTTCCTATCGAATGGCAATATGTTCTAATGTGTTCTTATGGTATTTTTATCTTCTGGATTAAATCTTTCCCTAAGACATTTCCTTTGGGTCAAAAAATTGATCGTAAAATATTGATTTTAGGAGATATGTTACTTGCTTCTATTATCATGTTTAGTCTAGCCCATTTATTTTTGTTTCGATTCCATTTACCTGGTCGCTACAGTCAGCATACTATTAGAATTGTTATTGCTTTATTGGATGGGATTGTTTTAAGTGTTGCTTTTGATTTTATTGGCAGAAAAATAAATTACTATCTCAAAAAATATCAGAATATATTTAAAGTAGTTGCATTAATAATTTTATGTGCTTTATTACTATATCCTACTTATGCTGTTCAGAGTTATCCCCATCGTTTGAATTATGTCACAGGAAAAGATCCGCAACTATATAAGTTTTTACAGCAACAACCAAAAGATTCAATGATTGCTAGTCTTAGTGAAGCAGCAGATTTTATTCCTAGTTTAACAGCCCGCTCTGTTTTAGTAGCAAAGGAATATGCTATCCCCTATCATCAGGGATATTATGGGCAATTTAGAGAAAGAGTAAAAGATTTAATTGCAGCCCAGTATAGTGTAGATATTACAACTATTCACAATTTTATTGATAAATATAATGTTGATTTCTGGCTATTGGAAAAGGATGCTTTTAAAATAAAATATTTAACAAACAATCAATGGTTAATGCAGTTTCAATCAGCAACAACAGAAGCAATTAAGATTTTAGAAAGGAATCAACAACCTTTATTACAGCAAATTAGCGATCGCTGTACTGTATTTAAGGAGGAAAATCTTAATATATTATCTGCTAAATGTATTATGCAATTAAAAATTAAGCCACGCTTCATGTAAATAAAAACTACTATATATTTATAGACTAAGTTACAGTAATTGTGAAACAAATTTTTGCTATTTTTAAGACTATATTCTCTGCCAAAACTCAACAAATTGCTTTAGATTTGTTAATTTTAATCTTACCTTTGGGCTTTATGACTTTTGGCTTAGGGTTATATGGTTTATATGAGCCTCATGAAACTCATTTTGCCATGGTAGGTAGGGAAATGGTCTTAAGAGGGGACTGGATAACACCCCATCTCAATGGCGCACCTTACCTGAATAAACCCCCTTTACTATATTGGTTAATTGCTCTTTCTACCAGCGTTTTGGGCAATACGGAATTTGCTGTCAGATTACCTGTTGCGATCGCAGGATGGGTGGGATTATTATTAGTTTGGGGGTGGAGTAGAGATTTATGGGGAATTGGTGCTAGTCGTATTGCAGTTTTGATGATGTCTGTAACTTGTGGTTGGTTTATCTTTACCCATCAAGTGTTAATAGATGTTATTTTAGCCACCTTGATTTTAGGAAGTAATTATTTATTTTGGAAATTTTTATCTAATCCTAAATCTTGGATATATTTATTTGGTTGCTGTTTTTGTTTGGGATTAGGATTATTAGCTAAAGGATTGATTGCCGTAATGATTCCCTTAGCATCTTGGATCATATTAGTACTTATTAAAGATAAAAATAGCAATTTTATTTCTCTCAAATTGATTTCGGGATTCTTATTTATACTTGGTTTAGTTGTACCTTGGTTTATAGCTGTAGAAAAAGCTAATCCAGGATTTCTCCACTATTTTATAGTTAATGAACATTTATATCGCTTATTAGATAAACGGTTTCCTCTAGATTATGAAGTATCGAAAACTAGCATAGTAGGATATTTAGGAATTACTGCTATTTGGTGTTTTCCTTGGATTTTATTTTTACCATCAATAATTCAGAGTGCTTGGGGAAAGTTAAATCCAAAACATATTAAAAATAATCTAATAAAATACCCAAAATATACTAGTGCTATTTTCTTATTAATAACTAATTTTTTATTGCCAATCTTAATTTTTATTCCTGTACCTTCCCGTTTGATTTACTATAGTTTGCCGAGTATTCCGCCTTTTATTATTCTTTGTGCTGGTTTTTATAGTGAAAAATTATTAGAAAACAATAGTAAATTACCATTGCTGCTAAAAAAAAGCAAAAGCATTACTAATCATCTCGTGTATGGAGGTATTTTTACCTTAATTGGGATTAGCTTTTGTTTAGTAATAATCTTGCTCCCAAACTTAACTGCTCTTTTGCCTATAATTAACCAACAACCAGCATTCAAAAGTTTCATCATTGCAATATCTATTATTTTAACTTTGGGATGGTTAACCGCAGGAATAGAGATGTTACGCAAGAAAACGCGAGCTTCTATCTTAATTTTAGGGATAACTTTAGGAATTATTTATCTAACTGGTATTATCGGTTTTGTAGGTAATCAAAATATTCGTTCTAGTAAAAATATTATCCATATAGCAGAAGAAAAACTTTGGTTTCATCCTGATACTTTATGGATCTTTGAAGGTTCAAGAGAAGTGGGAGCAGGGGCAGGTATTAGTTATTATTTAAATCAAGGAAAGGACTATAATATAAACACAATTAGCCAAGAAAATACTGATCAAATTCCTGTGGGATGGACAGAAGGTAAAGAAGATAAAGTTTATCGTACTGTCTTAATTTTGAGTGATGGAGGCAAAAACCGAATCCCACCAAAATTTCCTGGCAAAAAACCTAATTATTTAATAAATCAACAACAATTACAGGACTATTGGTATAGTCATCGCCCAGTGGTTTTTGTGACAGATTTTTTGCGTAATCCCCAAGATAAAAGTGATCCTTTCACCCTCAATTTACCACCAGAAGCAAATCACCC
This sequence comes from Xenococcaceae cyanobacterium MO_167.B52, assembly GCA_030065315.1. Lineage (GTDB taxonomy): Bacteria > Cyanobacteriota > Cyanobacteriia > Cyanobacteriales > Xenococcaceae > JASJCP01. The sequence goes on from JASJDB010000280.1 coordinate 5,412, forward strand.
TTTATATGCCATAGGAACAAGAAGAATTTACGCTAATCAGATTGCGGAGCTACTCTACCATTATAATCTTCTTTTACATTCTAAGAAAAGCTAATAGATAATAGCAATGATTTAAATTTTTTTCAGTAGCGATTAGAATCTCTAATTCTACTAACTTATTCGATTAAATGCTCTCTCAGTAAAAATTTTTTTGTACTGCTACTTCATTTGAATGGATGCAATTTTATTTTAGTTTACTTATTCAAGCTTGATATTATTCGATTATGATTTACTAAATTTTCTTTTAATTTTTAACCAAGTTTTTAACCAATTTAATTGATTTTTTTGACGTTGTAATTTTTGCTTTTGAAAAGATATTGCGGTCTTTTGTAGTATGGCTGATACACTAGGTTCAATGGTAATAATTTCTCTTTTGAGTAAGCCTTTAATAGGATGGTTACTTAGTTTAAGTTTATGGTGCATTATTACTGCAATAGTAGAAATTAATTCTTCTGCGCGATCGCCTACTATGGTACAGCCTAAGATTTTTCCTTGAGAGTTAATAATAAATTGGCACCATCCCGTAGTTTGTCCTGATATTTGAGATTTAATGATGTTTTTAAAATATTCTCTTACCACATAAATTTTATCTCCATACTGTCTTCTAGCTTGAGTTTCAATCATTCCAATACTAGCTAAAGTTGGTTCAGTAAAAACTATCCTTGGAGTTAAAACATAGTCTATTTTAAATCGAGGTAATAGTAAAATATTCTTTAAAGCAATATTAATTTGGTGTTCCACGAATGAATCAGAAAAAATACCGATACTATCGCCACAAGCATAAATACTTCCATTAGTAGTTTGTAGTTTAGCATTAACTTTTATCCCTGTCTCATTGTGTTGCACCCCCACTCCTTGTAAGTTCAATTCTTCAAAATTAAAGTCTTTATTTTCCTGAGCAATAATAGTGTCAATCACTAATGCCTTATTGCCCGCCTCCAACCAAGTTTCTCCTGCAATTTTTCTGATTTGATTTACTGTAGCATTAGTAATGATATCTACCCCATCTGCTTCTAATTGGGCTTGAATCACCATGATCGCTGCTAATTCTTCCTGGGGCAAAATTCTGGATGAATCAACTAGTAAAATCACTTTTTTGCCAATTCTTGCTAATATTTGAGCTAATTCTAGGCTTAAAATAGAACTTCCGAATATGGCTAACTTGTCCCCTAAAGAACTCAAATCTTCAGCTTGCCAAAGATCATCATAAGTCAAACACTTTATAAGTTCAATTCCTGGAATAGATGGTATTTTAAAATGGGAATTGATTGCAATTAAAAAGTTACGCGATCGCAATTTTCTAGAACCAACAATAAAAGCCTGTTTAGGTAGGCGACAAAATTCTCCTTTTCCCCAAATAACATCTACACCTAATATTGCTAATTGAGACAGAGAATTTTCTATTGTTGAGATATGGCTATTATTAATTCTATTGAGTAAATTAAAATTAATCTCTAGACGATTATTTAAACTTGTTGGGAAAAGCCAAGGATTATATTTAACTTTATTGATTAGGCTAGTTGCTTCCTTGAGAGAAAAATAATTATTTTCACAACTATTATCAATATAATTTTCGGTAGTTTGGGTAATTAAAGCTACTCTTGCTCCCAGTAACGTGGCTTTTTCCGCAGCTTGAATTGCTGCTCTACTAATACCAATTACTACTAAATCATATTCCATCGATCATTGAACATTTACATTTATCATTTATCATTTATCATTTATCATTTAATATTTAACGCCTAACCATTAATCTCTAACATCTTTTATTACATCTTCTAAAGAGGTTAACAAATAATTATTTTCTTCAGGAGTGCGAACCGCAACTCTAAAATAGTTATCTTTTAGTTCAGCAAAACTCAAACAATCTCGAATTAAAATCTGGTATTTTTTGAGCAATTGTAATTGCAACCTAGTCACAGAAACAGAACTTTTAACCAGTAAAAAATTAGCAGCACTGGGTAAAGGTTCCAATTCAGGAATATTCCCTAAACCTCTAGTTAAATTATCTCTGGCTGGTGTTAACCAATTCCAAGTAAAATTTTGAAACTCTTGGTCTTGGACTGCTGCGATCGCAGCTACTACCGCCAAACTATTGACTGACCAAGGATCGCGATATTTCTGCCATCGCTGTAATCTATCAGGATGAGCGATCGCATAACCAATGCGTAATCCAGGTAAACTATAAAATTTGGTGAGAGAGCGTAAAATAATTAAGTTGGGATAATCTGCAATCAAACCAATCAAGCTTTGTTGCTGTGCTTCAGGAAGAAAGTCCATGAAAGCTTCATCTACAACTACTAAAGCAAATTGATCTAAGT
>JASJDB010000004.1 GCA_030065315.1 Xenococcaceae cyanobacterium MO_167.B52
GATATTCATTTTCATTATTACTTGGCGATCTAAATGAAGGTTGTTCGCTCATAAAAATTGTTCCTCGACAATTAATTAATCTCAAATCGAAAAAGCCCAGGAAGCTCAACACTTTCCTTGAAGTATCGAATCCTCCCGGGCTTTTGTCCCGCCGTGGGGCTATCTAGAAACCATTAATAGTCTTGCAGATAGCTTGCTTCTCTTGGACCAGTCACTTATCAAATATTGCTATAAGTCGGAACCCTAGAAGCCTTCTTAAATTTTTTATAGCTGATACTATATCTGCTTTTTGCTAGAAAAAATGTATAGTTTGTTACTTAGATCAAACCTCTCTTATTTCAAGTCTTCCAATTTAATTCGAGGATCTGCTACTTTTAGTAATAAATCAGCTAAGAGATTGCCAATAATTAACATGGTTGCTCCCATCATCAAGCTTCCCATCACAACATACCAATCTTGGGCTTGTACAGCTTGGAGAGTTAGTTTTCCTAGACCAGGCCAGTTAAAGAAGAATTCTGCAATAAAAGAACCACTCAACAGACTAGCAAATTCAAATCCAATTAGGGTAATTAAAGGATTAATAGCATTGCGTAAAGCATGAACATATAAGACTTTATTTTCTGGTAAGCCTTTAGCACGGGCGGTTTGAATATATTCTTGGCGCAACACATCCAGTAATTGTCCTCTAGTAAGTCTTTGTAATCCAGCAAAGCTAGTAATACTTAGAGCAAGGGTAGGTAAGATCATATGCCAACCAATATCTAAAATTTTCCCTAAAGGAGACAATTGGGAATGATTAATACTGGTCATTCCCCCTACAGGAAAGAGAGGTGATGTGTATTGAGCAAAGATGAGTAAAATTAGAGCAGTAATGAAACTAGGAAACCCCTGTCCAATATAGCTAATAACTCTTAAAACTCGATCTATCAAAGTATTTTGCTTAACTGCGCTAATAATTCCCAAAGGAAGCGCGATCGCCCATGTTACAATAATTGAAGCAATAGCTAAGAGTAAAGTTGCGGGAATTCTCTCTAGCAGCAGACTATTAACAGAGCGAAAATAAATAAAACTTTCACCAAAATCAAACCGAGTAACTACTCTCCACAACCAACGTCCATACTGTAATATTGGTGGACGATCTAGCCATAATCTTTGTTCTAAATCTGCGATATATTCAGGAGAAATTTGGGGCGTATTACGAAAAGTATCCAGATAGTTTCCTGGTGCTAGTTGAATGATGAAAAAACTTAGAGCAGAAGCGATCAATAAGGTTACTATGGCTTGTAGTAGCCTTTTAATAATGTATAGAGTAGTTTCGCTTTTGAGAATACTAACAACAATATTTTCCGAATAATTTTTACTAGCAACCATTATTATTTAACTAATCCAATTGAACATCATAACTATTTCCGCCAATCGAAACGCGATCGCCAGTTCTTAATTTTTTTCCCCGACGGGTTTCAATTTCTCCATTAACAATTACTTCTCCTTCTTTAATCCTGATCTTAGCTTCTCCTCCAGTTTGGACAATTCCTTGCCATTTGAGAAATTGATCTAATTTAATAAAGTCTTTATTCATTTATCATTTATCATTGAGCATTTATCATTTGCGATTAATTCTTGTACTTTTCAAAATTGAGAAAAGTATTTTTGCGATTTCATCTGCATCTTGATGAATACTATCAAAAGATTTTAAATCTATGTATCCAGTATTTTTTAGTAAAGACAGCCAATATTTTGTTTCTAAACACTCTTTGTAAGCTATAGAAATTTTAGCTGAAAAATCAGACTGAGAAATTGCTCCATTAGCCTCTGCAATATTCGCTCCAATACTTGTACCACTTCGTAACAATTGTTTCGATAAAATAAACTCTTTTTTTTCTTGACTCAGATACTTATAAGCATTAACAATTCTGATAGCAAATTGATAGGCTTTAGCATAAGTAACATTATCTTTATTCATTGTTAAATGATAAATGATAAATGATAAATGTTAAATGTTCAATGTTCAATGTTCATATCCTTCATCTACTAATAAGCTATCACCACGGGCTGCTTGTACGGCGAGGGTATCACATCTTTCATTTTCGGGGATTCCTGCATGACCTTTGACCCAAACAAAGTCAATTTGGTGTTTTTGACATAAATCAAGCATTCTTTGCCACAGATCGGGGTTTTTCGCTTTTTCTTTTTTATTGCGCTTCCAGCCGTTAGCTTGCCACTTTTTAGCCCAACCTTTGGTTACAGCATCCACCATATATTTAGAATCACTATGAAGAGTAACAGTACATTCTTGTTTTAAAGCTTCTAAAGCTGCGATCGCAGCCATCATTTCCATGCGGTTATTAGTGGTTAATTTATAACCTCCAGAAATCTCTCTACGATTTTCTCCACAGATCAAGACTGCGCCATAACCTCCAGCACCAGGATTACCAGTACAAGCTCCATCAGTGTAAATTATTACTTTTTTCATGGTTTTTAGTTAGTCCTAAAGGATACCGCTTCGCATATGGTTAGTGGTTAGTGGTTGATTTACTGATTACTCAACTCAAAATCTCTTGAATTTGATGTTGTTCCCACAAAGATTTATAAACGCCAGGATATTGTAGTAGTTCTTCGTGAGTACCTGTTTGAACAATTTTGCCCTGATCCATCACTAAGATACGATCAGCCGTAGCAGTGGCAGATAGTTGATGGGAGATGAAAATTATAGTCCTTTTATCTCTTTCTGGAGAGAGGTTATTCAAAATTTCTGTAGCTGTTTTATTATCCACACTAGATAGGGCATCATCTAAAATTAGAATTGGGGCATCAATTAATAAAGCTCTAGCCAAAGATGTACGCTGTCTTTGTCCACCAGAAAGGGTAATACCCCTTTCACCTACTACAGTTTCATATTTTTGGGGAAAATTGAGAATTTCGGGATGAATTTGGGCTTGTTTGGCTGCATACTCAATTTCTGGGGTTTCAATTAGAGGCTCGCCATAGCGGATGTTATTTTTGATCGTGGTACTGAAAAGAAAGCTATCTTGGGGGACATAAGCGATCGCTTTTCTTAAGTCAGATAAATTGATTTGAGTGATGTCGCACCCATCTAGATACAATTGCCCTGGTGTAACATCTAGTAAACGAGGAATAATGTTTGCTAGGGTAGATTTTCCTGCACCAATTGAGCCGACTATAGCAATGGTTTCTCCTGGTTTAATGGTAAAGTTAAGACCATCTAATGCTGGAGTCTCACTACCAGGATAAGCATAACTTAAGTTTCGTGCTGCGATTTCTCCTTTTACTTTGGGTAAAGGGAGCGGTTGAGGAGAATTTTCAATTTTGGGCTTGACATAAAGTATGGACTCGACCCGATCAATGCTGACTTCTCCTCTTTGGTAAGCAGTAATAGTAAACCCTAAGAGTGCTGTAGGAAATACTAAACGCTCTACATACAAAATTAAAGCAATAAAGTTACCGACCGTAATTTCTCCATTTGCGATCGCAGCACTACCCAGCCACAATAACAGTAATAAACTAATATAAGAAATTCCCTCTACGATCGGAAAAAGTAAATTTCTAATGCGAGCTAATTTTAAATTAGATTTGAGCAATTGCCGATTTCTACGGCGAAATGCTGCTCTTTCCTGCGCCTCTTGAGCATAGATCTTAATTAAAGAAATACCACTCATATCCTCTTGAATCAACTCACTCAAGTCGGAGAGATTTTCTTGCACATCTTTCTGGCGATCGCGCAGTTGACCACTAAACAACTGTACTGTAATGATCATCATCGGATAGATGACAATTGCCATTAGAGTTAGGCGCACATTTATTGCCAACATAAAAGGTAGAGTTAACCCATAGGCAAAAATAATATTGACCAAACTCAAAACCGAAAATCCCACTAAACGACGTACATTATCTACATCACTAGTAGCGCGGTTAATTAAATCTCCAGAAGTATTACTCGCAAAATAACTAGGCTCAAGAATCAAGAGATGTTGAAATATTCTCTGTTTGAGATCGAATTCTACCTGTCTTCCCGCTCCAAAAATTAGGAGCCGAGATGCCATTCTAATTAGCCACATCACCGAAGCCATAACTAATAAAATCAAGCCGTAGCGAGATAAATCAGCAAAACTAAACTCTTCATTTAGCTGGTCGATACTATTACTAATTATTCGCGGAATATAAGCACTGAGAATATTAACAATTAATAGAGAAACTCCCCCCAAAGAAACCATACGCCAATGAGGACGCAAATAGGAGGCGAGTTTTTTAAGTCGAGAGTTATTCTTCATGGAAGATAATTTGACAATAGCCAATCCTTGAGATGGCTATCCTAAAAAAGAATCCATATCAAACAGCAATGGCTGATTCTAGAAGCCTGGTTTGAGAAAAAGTAAATTGAGTAATTGTTTTTTTGCCTTCTTTGTCGAGAGATTCAATTACTTGATGAGTGGGAAGATAGTAATTACCAAACTTTTCATAGGTTTCTTTAAATTCCCGTTTACCCTTAAGGTCGTTAGTTTTAGAGTCGCGGAAAATTGCATTATAGCCAGTAGAAATATAACCTTCTCCTGTATCTAGACTATCACTAGTATTGATTACAAAAGCGATGGGTCCCATGACTCGACTAACCTGACAAATTTCTGTTCCCCGTATCTTATAGTTTGACCCCATAGAGTCCCCTTTTACCAGAATTTCCACTGCTCCTGTAGCATCTTCTTCTCCTAGAGAAAAAGAACTTTTTCCGTGAGCTTTTTCAAAAGAAGAGCGTTTGCGGTGAGTAATCACATCTCGTAGATGATTATAGACACTTTCTTGAACTTTTTCGTCCTCAATACCCGTAACTTCTACGGATAAATCTTGATCTACTTTAATTGTTCCTGTATATACTTCGTCTCCCTGTTTTAGTTCTACTTGTGTGGTGTAACCAGGAAAATTTTCGTCCCAAGTATAACGGTTTTCATAGGCGGAACGAAAGCGATCGCGTGCGATGTTATTATCGGTCATAATCAATAAAATTTCACTCAATACTCTATCAATATAAAGATTTTGTCTTGAAGTTGTCTAGTTCGAGTGGTTGATTGCTCGTAGTCTATATTAAAAAAAACAATTGGCTGAAGCTTCAGCCAATTGGTCAGTAGATCTAGATGACAACTGTCCTTGATCTAGGTCATAGATTAATTAGTTGACAAAGTACGACGCTTGAAGACCATTTCATAGGATTCGATGATATCTCCTTCTTTCCAGTCTTGGAATTTAGCAGTACCAATACCGCACTCATAACCAGCATTGACTTCTTTAGCGTCTTCTTTCATCCGTTTGAGAGAATCAAGATTGCCTTCGTAAACAATTTGTTGACCACGACGTACCCTAATTTGACAGTTACGAACAACTTTTCCAGAAAGTACGTAGCAACCAGCTACAGCACCGCGACCTACAGGGAATACGGCTCTTACTTCTACCTGACCTAAAGCTTCTTCAACTTCTTCAGGATCCAGCAGACCTTCCATCGCACCTTGGATATCATCTAGTAGTTTGTAGATGATATTGTATTGACGAATATCTACACCCTCATTTTCCGCTGCCTGTCTTGAGCCACTAGCTAAGCTAGTATTGAACCCAATAATTACCGCTCCACTAGCAGCAGCTAAGTCAACATCAGTTTCTGTAACTTCTCCTGGTGCAGCTAATAAGACTCGAATTTGAACTTCATTTTGCGGTAGTTGTTTCAAGGAACCTAAAATAGCCTCTACTGATCCTTGAACATCCGCTTTGAGAATTAGATTTAGTTCTTTGAGTTCTCCTTCTTGAGCTTGGGCAGAAAGAGTACTTAAACTGATCCGGCGAGAAGACATTGCTTGTTGCAAACGATTGTCTCTTTGTGCCTCGGCTCTGGTATCTGCGATCGCACGAGCTTCTTTTTCTGATGGATAGACATCAAACTCGTCTCCTGCTTCAGGAACGTCGTTTAACCCTAATACCTCTACAGCAAAGGATGGGGTCGCATCTTCAACTTTATCACCGCGATCGTCAATCATAGCGCGGATTTTACCCAATACTGAGCCAGCAACAATACTATCTCCTACCCGTAAAGTTCCATTTTGAACCAACAGAGTTGCAACAGGACCCCTAGCACGGTCTAGGTGAGCTTCAATTACTGTTCCTTTGGCATAACGGTCAGGATTAGCCGATAACTCTTCAATTTCTGCTACTAGCAAGATCATTTCTAGGAGTGTATCTAAATTATCTCCTTTTAAGGCACTGACAGGAACCATAATGGTGTCACCCCCCCAATCTTCGGGAACTAGACCATGTTCGGTAAGTTCTTGTTTAATGCGATCAGGATTAGATTCAGGCTTATCAACTTTATTAATTGCTACTACTAGGGGGACTTCCGCAGCTTTAGCATGGCTAATGGCTTCTTTGGTTTGAGGTTGCACTCCATCATCGGCTGCTACAACTAACACGGCAATATCTGTAACTCTGGTACCTCTAGCACGCATCGCGGTAAATGCTTCGTGACCAGGAGTATCCAGAAAGACAATCTGTTCTTCCTTGTCGTTGTGTTCTACATCAACATGATAAGCTCCGATATGTTGGGTAATTCCTCCTGCTTCTCCTTGGGCGACTTTACTCTTTCTAATTGAATCAAGCAGAGTAGTTTTACCATGATCCACATGACCCATAATAGTTACCACAGGCGGACGATGCTGAAGATTCTCTAAATCTGCTTCATCCAGCATTTCTGTTTCTTTAACCGCTGCGGATTTAGTTTCAGGAGTTTCTACTTTCACTCCCAATTCTTCTGCCACAGTACGAGCAATGTCTAATTCCAAACTTTGAGTAATATTAACTGCAATACCTTTAAAGAAAAGACTCTTAATAATATCTGTTTCTGGAGTATTGAGTAATTCTGACAATTCCCTAACTGTTAAATTACTGGTTAAAGTAATTTGTTCAGGAGGACCAGTTACTACCTTACGAGTATTACGTTTTTCAGCTTTACTAGCTTTGTCAGCTTTTTGGGTGGGAGATTTACGAGGTTTCTTAGTTGCTGCGGGAGGAGACTGTTTTTGTAGCTCTTTGGGTTTGGGTGGACGAGCAATGGAAATGCTTATAGCAGTATCCGCTTGATTACTGTTTTGCTCGGTGAAGAAGTCCTCATCATCGTCCTCAATTAAAGGTTTAGGACGACGCTTGGCTTTATTTCCAGCCTTGGCTTTGCCAGATTTACTTTGTGGATCTTCTTCTTCTTCGTCTTCCCATATCTTAGCTTTGAGTTTGTGGGGTGGGGTAGGTCGTTTGAGCTTATCTTTCTTGGTTTTTTTGCCACCTTTTTCGATGTCTAGCTCAGTATCATCTATTGGTTCGACATCTGCTTCTAACTCAGGTTCGTCGGTAGGAACGATATCTTGGGGACGAATTTCTTCTTTGGCTTTGATTCTTTGGGGTCTTTGTAACTTGGGTAGAGGGGCAATTTTTTTGGTTTTCTCAGTTTTTTTAACTGATGGAGTCTCGATTTTGGCAACTTTCTGTTCCGAATCAACCGAGGGCTTGGGTGCTATGGATCGGGGCTGTTCTCTTACAGGAGCAGATTTGATAGCAGGTTTGGGAGATTCTGGTCGAGATGGAGGGGAAATTAACTGAGACTTTGATTTGGTGGGTCGCTCTACTGGTAAAGATTCAGTAGATTGAGCTTGATTTGTCTCTTTCTTGGTTGTTACTCGATTGGGTTGGGGCGGTGCTTGAAGTTTAACTGTTGGTGGCACAGGCGATTGAATTGAAGGGGTAGATGAAGTATTAGATTGGGGTCTGGTGGGTCTTTGGGGGGGGGCTGTAAGGGTTGAAGTTGAAGTAGATGATACCTTTTGTGGAACTGGAGAAGCAGGTTCAGAATTATCAGTTTTGTGATGAATTGCTAATATTTGCTGCTTACGTTTAGCTTTGTCTTTACTATTGTTTTTTTTGTTTTTATTGGTGATTGGACGTTTTATGGTTTTTTCTGGAGTGTATTTTGCTGCTGCACCTCGGACTCTTTCTGCTTGAGAGTCGGTGATAGTGCTGCTATGACTTTTCACTGCGATATTGAGTTGTTCGCAAATGTCTTTAATGTCTTTATTTTCCAAATTTAGCTCTTTTGATAGTTCGTAAATTCTCACTTTTCCGTTGTTCATCCACTATGCCCCCTAATGCTGATTATAGTGCTATATTTTTGGTTATTTTTGGGTTTATGTTGTCCTTCATCATGATTCTTGTTACTGATAAAGTTTGATAGGTATTAATTGAGTTGGGAATTTTTTGTTCTTGTAAAATTACCTCCTAAGTTTAGATAATTTATGAGCCTTCTGTTTATATTTTAGGGAAAAATACAGAACTGTTATACTTTATTTTGATTTTTATTGCGTCAAATCCTGCTTAAGTTCGACTGCGAGACAAAAAACATCTCTAATTGCGCTGTTGACTTGCTATTAGGTTTTGTGATTCTAATCTTGCTTCAAGACGTTGGTATATTTGTTGAGGAACTTTCGCTTTTAGCGATCGCTCTAAGCGTCTTTTTTGACTTGCTTTTTGCAGACAATCTCTGGTGGGACAGAGATAAGCGGAACGACCCATACCAGAATCTAAAACAATTTTTTGGTCAGGATGAACCTTTACGATTCTCCATAACTTTTCTTTGGGCAAGATTTGGCGACAACTAATACAACGTCGATAATTGGGCTTCATAGATTGCAAGATGATGCTTTCACAGAGAAAATATCGGCAATCAGTAGCTAATGCTAATTGCTGATTCAGAAAAAATCCTAGGTATGGGTTTCTTCTGTACTGTCTGGAACTGACTCAGATTCTTGAGGTGCTTCTAAAGCAGAATCTTTTGCGGTTACTTCTTCCTCCTCTGGCAATTCCACTGCTGCTTCCTGTTCCTCTTCCTCAACAGGAGCTTGCTGGGATAATAAATCCTCTTCCGTATATAAAGCAGCATCTTTAATATCGATTTTCCACCCTGTTAAGCGTGCTGCTAAACGGACATTTTGTCCTTCTTTCCCAATTGCTAAACTTAATTGATCTTCGGCTACTAAAACTATGGATTGTTTTTCCTCCGTATCTGCTAGCAAAACCTGATCTACCCTAGCAGGACTGAGAGAATTGGCAATATAAGTAGCTGGATCAGGAGACCAGCGAATTACATCAATTTTTTCTCCTCTGAGTTCGTTAACTACTGCTTGAATTCGAGAGCCTCTAGCTCCGATACAAGCTCCTACGGGATCAACGTCTCGCTCTAAAGTATCTACAGCTATTTTAGTTCTAACTCCTACATAACGGGAAGGGGGATTGGCTTCCCTTGCCACGGCAACAATCCGCACAATTTCTTCTTCAATTTCTGGAACTTCGTTACTAAAAAGTTCTACTACTAACCCAGCAGCAGCACGAGAAACGATTAATTGAGGACCTCTATGGGGAGTTTCACGAACTTTTTTCAAATAGACTTTAAAAGTAGTGTTGGAGCGATAGGTATCATTGGGCAATTGCTCCCGCTTGGGCAATTCTGCCTCTACTTCTGGTTGTCCTACTCCACTACTAACAGCGACTATGGCAGATTGTCTTTCAAAGCGCAGCACTCTGGCTTGAAGTACTGTGTCTTCCAAATCTTTAAATTCTTCTTGAATTAGTTTGCGCTGCTGATCTCTTAATTTTTGGAGCAAGACTTGTTTAGTTTGAATTGCAGCCATGCGACCAAAATCACTTTGTTCTGGGGTAACATCTACCAATACGGAATCTCCTATATTGACATCATCTCCCAGTTGTTCTTGAACTTCTTGGAGTGCGATTTCTCGGTCATTATCAACAATATCCTGTTTTTCTTTATCAACTACTGTTTTGGTCGTGAGAATTAAAAACCCTTCCGCATTAGTATCAAGTTGAACTTTAAAATTTTCAAAATGTTCTTCTGTAAACTGACGAGTACCACTTTCTTTGGTACGGCGAAACCGCTCATACCCTTTAACTAAAGCTTCTTTTAAAGCTTCTTGCACCGAACTAGAAGGCAAATTATATTGCTGACTAATCTGTTCGATCATATCCCCAAGACCAGGCAAACTGACTAGGGTCATAAATTTCACTCCTAATTGAATAATGGACTAATTACTAATTTCATTTGAGAGTCTCTCAATGATGATTACCAAAGAACTTCACTAAATTACATCATCTATTTGGACTTTAGCTACCAAATCTTGGGGAATCGTAATTATTTTTCCTTTTTGATTTAGATAGACGTTGTTTTCGTCCCTACCTTGAAGTTTTCCTTTCCAGAGTTTTTGGTTTTTGTAGGGAGCAAAGGTTTTTACAATAACCGAAAATCCTTTGAAAGTAATAAATTCTCGGTCTGTTGTTAAGTTACGAGTAATACCAGGGCTAGAAACCTCTAAGATATAGCTACCAGGAATTAAATCCATAGTTTCTAGTTGTGCGTCTAAAGCTTTACTCATCTGCTCACAGTCCTCAAGACCTGTATCTTGGATTGTATTACGCACATCTATTCTCAATACGGTTGGGTTTTTATTAGTTTGAAACACTACATCTACCACTTCCAAGTTGAGCTTTTCAGCAAGAGGTGTTGCCAAGTCAATAATTTGAGGAACCAAAGGATGAGTCATTGAGAAACAAGCAAACAATAAAAAAAGCGGGCTAAACCCACTGTGATCTGTACTTTAGATTTTTTGTAGGTCGAAAAAGCTATTATTAGCCTTCTTCCTTAGTCCCAATTCTAGCAGTAAAGGATGAGGTTTGACTAAAAATTAGACCTAATCAAGCAATCACACTACAAAATATTAATAAATGTTAAGAGTGATCAAAGTTGCTGTGGCTGATCTGAGGGGGGTAAAGTTTTTAGTTTAGGGTCTTAAACCTACTGGGGTTTAACTACTCTGAATTTTTAGTATTTATCCCAAGCAAGTACTCAAAAATTAACAAGATGTAACAAATAATAGCTCAACGTCATTGTATAAAAGTTATCTGAGGGGTAAATGCTGGCAGGCAAACCCAAAAACGATCTCTAAATTTAGAGCGTTTTCCTAGGTTTCCCACCGAAGTGTAAAGTTTTCTAATGCAGCTTAAAAAATGTTATCTTAAGCATCGAAAATTAAGAAAGCTCTGACAAATTCATAAAGGTTGGAAGTCTGCTTCAAAAACTGGATTTAGCCCATGGTTTAATCTAGTCAAGTTAAAATTATTTTTTGAAGTTCAACTAAACTCATTTACATAGAGTAGGAGATTAAATTAGATGTTCGACGCATTTACTAGAGTAGTGTCTCAAGCCGACGCTCGTGGTGAGTTCCTCTCCACTGCTCAATTAGACGCTCTGGGCGCAATGGTTGCAGAAAGCAACAAACGCATGGACGCTGTAAACCGTATTACTAGCAATTCTTCCGCAATCGTAACTAATGCTGCTCGTGCTTTATTCGCAGAGCAACCCCAATTAATTGCTCCTGGTGGAAATGCTTACACTAGCCGTCGTAATGCAGCTTGCTTGCGTGACATGGAAATTATTTTACGTTACATCACTTATTCTGTTTTCACAGGTGATGCTAGTGTACTAGAGGATCGTTGCCTTAATGGTCTTCGTGAAACTTATCTAGCTTTGGGAACTCCTGGTTCTTCCGTAGCTGTTGGTGTTCAAAAAATGAAAGCTGCTGCTTTGGCTATCGTCAATGATACTAACGGAATCACTCTTGGTGATTGCGCTGCTTTAGCTTCTGAAATCTCTGGCTACTTTGATCGCGCTGCTGCTGCGGTTGCATAATTTAAACCAGCATTTATGGTGTTGATGCCTCAATCAACCCAACTACATTTTTTAGGAAAAATTAGAAAAACAGGGAGATACCCGAATCATGAAAACCCCTCTAACTGAGGCTGTATCCGCAGCAGATTCTCAAGGACGTTTCTTAAGTAGTACTGAAATTCAAACTGCTTTTGGTCGCTTTCGTCAAGCTAATGCTAGTTTAACTGCTGCTAAAGCTTTGACTACTAACGCTCAAAGCTTAATCAATGGTGCTGCTAACGCTGTGTATAGTAAATATCCTTACACTACTACCACTCCTGGTTCTAACTTTGCTTCTACTCCAGAAGGTAAAGCTAAGTGCGCTCGTGATATCGGTTACTATGTTCGCATGGTAACTTACTGTCTAGTAGCTGGTGGTACTGGTCCTATGGATGAGTACTTAGTAGCTGGATTAGACGAAATCAACCGTGCTTACGAATTATCTCCTAGCTGGTATATCGAAGCTCTCAAATATATCAAATCGAATCATGGTTTGTCAGGAGATCCTGCTGTTGAAGCTAATTCCTACTTGGATTATGCCATTAACGCTCTTAGCTAATAGCTAAATTGCAATTTGTCTCCGAAATCTGGTTAATCTTTGCTTGATTAATCTAGATTAAGAACAAAAAAGTAACATTAAAAAGCATTACCCAGAAAGGTATGCGGATGCCGGCAATAGGCTTGTATTTGTTTACTTTTCTGGGTATTGTTGCGTTTAAAACATTGATCATTTGTCATTGATCATTGAGCATTTAACTTTCTGCCAAAATTTATCGGTCATAGATTTACCCAGAACACGAAGCTGGTTCAGCAATTTTGACACAGAATCTTTATATAGCAATGGTTTCAAGTGCTATATAATATCGATAAGAAAAAACGGGGACGATTAGATGTAGGTGCTGCTTCCGAACTATCCGTTGTACAAATGTCTAAGTAGCCTGTCAGTCTAGCCTTTTCGGAAATACTGGTAGCCTCGATAAGTACCGCTAGTTCTAGAAACTATGTACGAGAGTGAACAAAACAAAACAATTACGGGCGCACGGTGCTGGCGTTCTTGCCGTCGCTACTACTTCGGTAGTAGATAAGGTAGCTATTGCTACTGAGGAGGCTGAGTAAGACCAAAGACAAGCTTGCTTGTTGGAGGCATCGGTCAATGAAGGCGGAAACTCGCGATAAATCGCGGGGAGTTCATGCATTTACTATTGGTCAATGTCTAATGTTCAATGTAAAGAGGAATATGAAGGATGAAGAATGAAGAATGAAGGATGAAGAAACAAGTTTAGATTCTAATAGTGCTGAACAATTAACGGTAGAAACTGCGATCGCAAATCTGAATCAAAAAGAAGATTTGGGTTCAAGATACTATGCTGCCTGGTGGTTGGGAAAGTTTAGAGTTAGAGAAGAACAAGCCATTGAAGCTTTACTGTTAGCTTTAGAAGATGAATCGGATCGCGCTCCTGATGGAGGTTATCCTTTGCGTCGTAACTCTGCTAGAGCCTTAGGTAAATTAGGAGACAAAAGAGCTGTTCTCCCTTTGATTTGCTGCTTAGAATTTCCCGACTTTTATGTGCGAGAAGCAGCAGCCCAAGCTTTAGAAAATTTAGCTGATGAGCGTTGTGTAGCTCACCTAATGAAATTATTGGAAGGAGGGTTAGAAAAAGCGCAATTCGTCCCAGGAAAGCCCCATTTAGTCGAGCCTTATGAAGCGGTGATCGAAGCTTTGGGAACTTTGGGAGCAACAGAAGCCATCGATTTAATTAAGCCTTTTATTGATCATTCAGTAGAAAAGGTAAGATATGCTGCTGCTAGAGCTATGTATCAGTTGACTCAAGAGTCACAATATGGAGAACTGCTGATTCAAGCTTTGTCTGGCGATGATTTACAATTGCGTCGTTCTGCCTTGATGGATTTAGCGGTAGTCGGTTATTTTCCCGCGGGAGATGCGATCGCAGAAACTTTAGCAGAAAACAGCATGAAGTTGATCGCCTTGAAGGGTTTGCTCGAAAAAAACTTAACCCTAAATTCTACAGAAGACTTGTCAGAAGAGAGTATCAAGCTAATGAAATTGATGGATTCATTACTGTAACAAATCCAAGTCTCGACTAGGAAATTAATTTTGTCCAACTGGTTACAGTTGCAATTACTGTTTTAATGGTCATTTTTGTAAATTTTCTAAATTTCATTATTGTTATTCCTTCAAATCAAAAAAAAAGCAAAGTTGCTGCTTTAATTAAACTTATTGCCAGAAAAATCAAAGATAATTTGTTTAGGAGTTTATACATTAAATTTGCCAAGTACTAGACATACGACAAGCTACACTAACATATTTATTGGGTAACGTCAGATTTGCCTTGTCAGAAGATTTGACAAATTAATAGTTAATTTAGATTTATATTCCAATTATAAAAATAATGGATTTAGATATTATTTATTGGGGATTAATCTTTAAATTTTAATTCTAAGGCTGAAAATTAATGATTAATTCAAAATTGATTTCTCAATCATTTAGTATCTTTAAACAAGAGCTTTCTAAGTACTAGCTAATGTCTCATAATTTACTTCTGAACACTGAGATAGATATCTTAGTTTTACTTCTGGTCGCTTGTTTAGCAGCGATCGCATTTAAAAGAATTAACTTTCCTTATACTGTAGGATTAGTTATTGTCGGTTTAATTTTGA
Organism: Xenococcaceae cyanobacterium MO_167.B52; assembly: GCA_030065315.1. Taxonomy (GTDB): domain Bacteria; phylum Cyanobacteriota; class Cyanobacteriia; order Cyanobacteriales; family Xenococcaceae; genus JASJCP01. The sequence goes on from JASJDB010000004.1 coordinate 14,492, forward strand.
GCTTTTTAGGTCAAAATATTCCAGCCTTGGAGGTAGTCAATAGTTTTAGGCTGTCAGAAGAACTGATTTTATTTATTTTTGTTCCGCCCCTAATTTTTGAATCAGCCTTGAATATGGACAGTAGGCTGCTGTTGCGGAATCTTGCTCCTGTTTTAGTTCTGGCTGCTCCTGGCTTGTTGATCTCCACCGCTATTGTGGGTACAGTTTTGGCTTGGCTTACCCCTCTATCTCTAGGGCAGGCTTTACTGTTTGGCAGTCTGATCTCTGCTACTGATCCCGTAGCTGTTATTGCTCTATTTAAAGAATTAGGTGCGCCAAAACAGCTGGCTATTCTGGTAGAAGGGGAAAGTTTATTTAACGATGCCACAGCGATTGTAACTTTCAATATTATCTTTGGGGTTATTGCAGCAGGAGCAGTAGGAGCAGATGCTATTCAACAAGGAGTAATCAGCTTCTTGGTTGGTTTTTTTGGGGGGATTGTAGTAGGAGCAGCCTTTGGCTATTTAATGCGCCTAATTATGGATTTGGCTAAAGACAATTCCTTGCTTTTATCCACTATTAGTACTATTACTGCCTATGGTGCTTTTTTAATAGCCGAAGAAGTATTTCATGTTTCCGCCGTGATGGCAGTAGTTAGCACGGGTTTAGTGATAGGTTGGTACAAATCAAACCGTTTAGAAGCAGAAACTAGAGAATATGTCTCTGAATTCTGGGAATATGCTGCATTCTTAGCTAATAGTTTGATTTTCTTGCTAGTGGGTATTACCGCCTCTAGTTTCAGATTTTTTGAGCAAATTAGCCAAACTGAATCTCTGTTAACTGCGTTGGGTATTACTATTGCTACTGTTCTAGTAACTCGCGCTATTGTAGTTTTTACCTTAATTCCCCTAGTAAATCTGTTTCGTGAGTCGAAAATTCCTTTGAGTTATCAACTGGTTAGTTATTGGGGAGGATTACGGGGAGCAGTATGTCTGGCATTAGCACTGAGTATTGCTCCAGATTTTCCCAATCGGGACTTGATTGTGATTTTAACTTTAGGAATCGCTCTGTTTACCCTCCTAATTCCTGGTACTACCGTAGGCAAATTGATCCAAAGCCTCAAACTCAATCGTCCGTCAATTTTAGATCAGGTAGGACAAGCTTTAGCTGTTCTGATTGCCAAGCGAGAAGCTCTCAAGGAATCTAGTATTCTGGAGAATCTGGATTACTTTTCTCCTGCTGTGGTAGCAAATTTTACCCAAAAATACCAGCAGCAAGTTAGTCAAGCTGAGGCATCTTTAACTAACCTACAAACCGAACTTAACTTAAGTGAAGCTCAAGCTCAACAAGTAGTTTGGTCAGAAGCTTTAGCTATTGAGCAACAAATCTATCGGGAATTAAAGGATCAAGGTTTTATATCTAAGGTAGTTTTGGCGCAGTTAACCTTGATGATGAATTTAAAAGGAGATCGGGTACAAATAGGTAACATTCCCCCAGGATTACCAAAGGTTGAACCCTTAGAAGTTCGTTTAGGAAATTTATTGGTTAAGTTGTTTGATGGTAGCTCTTGGGTCAAACAGATTCAAGCTGATTTAATTGCCACAAACTATGAGTATCTGACCTTTATTGCCTATGCTTGCGAACAAGTTCCCCTTCGTCTCAGAAGTCTAGTAAGAGATAGTGGTGTTCCAGGAAAAACTCTGGAAAAATGTGCTTCCTACTATGAAGAAATTCGTCAAGACATCATTAAACAAGCTCAAACTACTATAGAACAATATCCAGATTTGGCGATCGCATTTCAGACGAAAATTTCCGACAGGGTGGCTTTAGTTGTGCAAAACGAAACCGTGGAAAGGCTGGCTTCGGAAGGACTAATTAGTGAAGCTGTAGCAGGCGAAATTAGCTTTTAAGAGCCAAGCTCCTAGCCATTTTTGCCCGAGGAATAAATTCGTAATCGTTTTTTTCCATAAGATTTTTCTCATTGAAGTTTCATACAGGCTTAATTGGGGACTGCCAAACTTAGATTAAGTTAATCAAAGCAGTAAAAAAAAAATGATTTGTTCAGAAAAACGATTTACTCAACCCTCATCTATTGGTAATAACAAATTGGTTTTGAAGCAAAAACCAGAATTAGTAGCTCATTGGATAAAAGTAAATGGTCAATTAATTTGTCAATGGGTTACTGTCTAAATCAACCAAAATCCTACTTGAAGAACATCAAACTTTTCTTGGCACTGCTTGAGGCACTTAGCCAAGATCTGTTCTTTTTCCTATTACAGATTCTCAAATGTCGATTTTGTGAGAAAATTCAACAGGTTAAGGTTAAGTCTCATGATGATAGTAATCAGTTAAATTCAGTATGAACTAGGCTTAAGATTATAGGATCTCTCTAAGGTTACTCTGGAGGCTATCATGAGCATTATTTATTTCGCTACTAATAGAAATCCCTTAAATGGAGGAGCAAACCCTACTGGTTTTGGGAGTAGTTTTGCCACAGCAAATTTGGGAGATTTGCGTTTCGGTAGAGCAGAAGTAATTAAGGGCAAACTTGAACCAAGCTCGATAGAAACCTTACCCGATAACCCCGATCAAGGCTCTAAAGTTTTGCTTAAAGAATTACGTAAAAAAATGAGAAAAAAGTCTCTAGATTCTTTGATATTTATACATGGCTTTAATGTCAGCTTTAAAGGAGCAATTGAATCAGCAGCTAAACTCAGCGACCGCTTTTCCCAACTTTCTGGAAATACATATCAACCTAATATGTTTGTGTTTTCTTGGCCCTCCAATGGAAAACTGCTTGACTATGGAGATGATCGCTATGATGCCAAGGCTTCTGGATATGCATTTGCTAGAGGTTTAGCAAAGCTATCTGAGTTTTTAAAGGAATCTGCTGGGAAAAAAAATTGTCACCAGAAAATTAATCTTATTGCACATAGCATGGGTAGTTATGTTTTGAGGCATACATTACAAGCAGCCCAAGCGATACATGGAGATTCCTTGCTACAACGCCTGTTCGACAATATTGTATTAACTGCTGCTGACGAAGACGACGATGCATTTGAAGAGACTCATAAGTTAGCGAGATTGCCAGAACTCAGTAAAAGTATAACCATCTACTACAACACTGAAGATAGAGCACTTGATATCAGTGATATTACAAAAGGTAATCCAGAACGGCTTGGAAGTTCAGGTCCTCGTAAACCTCATCAAATATCTGGAAAAGTTATTATTGTTGATGTCAGTGAAGTTGTTAATGGTGTTGCTGAACATTCCTATCACGTCGAAAGCGATCCCGTGGGAATGGATTTGATTGCTGTTCTACAAGGAAAAAAACCCGACTCAATTCCTTCAAGAATTTATGTTCCCCATGCGAACAAATTCAGACTTGTCAAGTCTAACTAGGATCTAATTAATTTTGCACAACTAGTTATACGAAATCCGATTCTCAAAACCCACTTTTAATCAAGATGATTAAAGAAACTCAATTCCTCCTGCCGTGACCGAAGGTAATCCTTATGCGCTTGCGCTTGCAAAGCTCTACCCGCAGGGGCAGCTCTACCCGCAGGGGCAGCGGTTATCCGAAGGTGTACCCTTTAGGGATCCTTTAGGATTAGGGCTGCCTCGACCGAAGGGAATGCTAAAGCATACCGCTTCGCATATCCTTTAGGGCTGCCTCATGACAACTTTTAAGTAGTGTATCTAAACAGGATTTAGTATTACTTGTTACTACAGACTTCATTGTTTTACCGTGAAGTAACGGTGACCAGTTTTCAAAATTAAAAATGCATGATTAAACGAGATGAGTCAGAAAAAAGTTTTAGTTATTGGTGGTTGTGGCAGAATTGGGTCTAGTGTAGCCCAAGATATTGCTACCCATACGGATGCAGAAGTAATTGTTACTAGTAGAAATCCTAATACAGTAGTTAAATCTCCTCTCAATTTTCTCTGTTTAGATTTAGCAGATAAATCAGGTTTAGCAGCAGCAATTAATAATGTTGATTTGGTAGTACATTGTGCTGGTGCTTTTCATTATCGTGATGGTCGAGTTTTAGAAGCTTGTATTGATTTAGGTGTTAATTATCTTGATGTGAGTGATCACCGTTCTTTCTATGAAAAAGTAATTAAATATCAAGATAAAGCTAAAGTTGCAGGAATTACAGCAATTCTAAATACAGGTATTTTTCCTGGTATTTCTAATAGCATGGTTAAGCAGGGAGTAGAATATTTTGATCAGCCTCAAAAGATTCATTTAAGTTATGTAGTAGCTGGTTCTGGAGGGGCAGGAGTTACAGTGATGCGAACTACCTTTTTGGGTTTAAGAAATCAGTTTGATGCTTGGATTGATGGAAAATGGCAAAAAGTTTTACCCTACACAGAAAGAGAAGTCATAGAGTTTCCCAAACCCTATGGTAAGACTGGGGTGTATTGGTTTGATGTTCCAGAAACTTACACTTTTGCTGACTCTTTTAATGCAGATACAGTGATCACTAAATTTGGCTCTGTTCCCGACTTTTATAATCATCTTACTTGGATTACTGCTCATATTTTCCCTGAGTCTTGGGTGACAACTCCTAAAGGAATTGAGTTCTTTTCTAAAGTCAGTTATTTTATGACTTCTGTGACAGATAAGTTTAGTGGTATCGGTGTGGCAATGCGAGCCGAGATTACAGGAATTAAAAATGGCAAAGAATCTCGCTATTGTTCTACTATGGTACATCAAAATACTGCGATCGCTGCTGGTGCTGGCACGGGAAGTATTGCTCAATTACTATTAACTGAAAAGTTACATCAGCCTGGAATCTATCCTGTAGAACAAGCTTTACCTACAGATTTATTTGTACAAGCAATGGATAGTAGAAATATTGAGATAATTGAGCAGAAATAAATCTAATGCCTAAATTGTTATCTAATCACGTATTAAAAATAACTACAATTGATCCTAAGAGATCCAAAGTATCAGGAAATTTTTGGATAATTTATTAGCTATATCTTAAAACTCTAATTAAAGTCCCCTCAGCAGGTAAATCCGAAGGTCTTATGGAAATTTTATTAGTATTTAGTCTCTTAATGCCCATTCCTGATGCTAATTTCAAGAACTCATCTACCCCTACTAGGTCACAAGCATTTTCATCCGCTGCACTGGTACGATATTGAGTGGGAATTACAACGCGAGGGTTTAGCACATCGATCGCCTGTTTTGCTTCTTGAGGATTATAGGATTTCGCCCCTCCGCCTACAGGAATTAATAAAACATCTGGGCGACCCATTAAGATTTTTTCCTCAACACCAATGGGAGCTGCTGCACCTCCTAAATGGAGAATTCTCACTCCTCCTTGATTCCAACCCCAAACTATATTGTTGCCAAAGCGTCTTCCTCCTTCTTTATCGTGGGGAGTAGTAATACCCTGGAATCTGATGTTTTTAATTTTATAGTCGCCAGATTTAGTAATAATTCTGGGATTTCCTGCCACTTCTTCTACTGCGCCTTCATCCAGTAGGAAGCTACTAATTAAAACTAAATCTGCTGGTACTTTAGGAGAGGGATATTTTGCTGTACAACCAATGGGGCGAAAAGGATTAACCAGGACTCTTAAACCGTTACCCGCAAATAAAAAGCAAGTATGTCCCAGATAGGTTATGGTAACTGATGTTCTGGAACTCTGTGCCAGGGTAGTTTTTGCCCCCGTCAAGCCAAGAGCAGTTAAGATACTGATTCCACCGTAATGTATTAATTGTCGCCGTTTCATACTTTGCTTGTTTGCTTTACTACCAAAGATTCTAAGAAATTACGCAGTAGTTGTTTACCCGAATTGGTTAAGATACTCTCTGGATGAAATTGGACTCCTTGAATGTGGGGATAGTTCCGATGACGTACGCCCATAATCGTACCATCCTCTGTCCAAGCTGTGACTTCTAATGTGTCGGGAATTGTAGAACGGTCGATTACTAAACTGTGATAACGAGTGGCAGTAAAGGGAGATTCAATGTTTTTAAATACTCCTATGTTTGAATGATGTACTGGAGAAGTTTTGCCGTGCATTAACACTGGTGCAGAGACAACCTGACCACCGAAGACTTGTCCAATACTTTGATGACCCAGACATACTCCTAAGATGGAAATGCGATCGCCTAATTGTTTAATTAATTGTAAAGAGATTCCTGCATCTTCGGGACGACCAGGACCAGGGGAAATTACAATTCCATCTGGCTGAAGTTTTTTAATCGTTTCTAAATCGATTTTGTCGTTGCGATAAACTTGTATTTCTTTAGCTACAGGTAACTCCTGCCCTAATTCACCTAAATATTGGACTAAATTATAGGTAAAACTGTCGTAGTTATCAATAACGATAATCAAATTGGCACTCCTTTATCCTAGGGAAAAGATGAGTTGGAATAATGGTGGTAATAAAATCCAGATTGCTACAAAAACTGCTGCGATCGCAGATATTAGAACAGCCCCAGCAGCGCAGTCTTTGGCAATTTTCGCCAGATCATGATAAGTCTGTTTAACAGTTAGATCAACTACTGACTCGATTGCTGTATTGAGTAATTCTAAGACCATTACCATAGCGCAGGTGAGGGTAACTAGAGCCATTTCTACCGCACTAACCCTTAAAAAAAGACCCAAGCTTACTGCCAGAGTCCCGATTACTGTATGGATACGGAAGTTTCTTTGAGTAAGAAAAGCATATCGCACTCCCGCCCAAGCATATTTAAAACTTAAAAATAAGTTAGGTGCAACTTGCCAAGCTAAATTCCTCAAAATGTGCTTTTTAGAACCCGAACCAGATACAAAATCTTGAGCTATTACTGAAGGATCAGTATCAAACCAAGATATACTCCTCACTTTCCCATTTGTAGATTCAGTCATAGTAGTCTTAAAAAAGTTTTGTTAAAATTTACTACAGCTACCTTTATACTTCGCCATATATTAGCTTACGTCCATTAAATCATTATGTTCATGGAAAACAGCATTAGAGTCAATGCTAATTAGGAATTAAGATCATTTTCATTAATTCTGCTTGCTTTGCCAACATTTTTTCCAAACTAAATTCATCTGGATGATCCCATCCCAAAAGATGAAGTAACCCGTGAGTAGCTAACCATCCAATTTCCTCTATTAAAGAATGTTGACGTTCCTGAGCTTGTTGATTTGCCGTATCTAAAGAGATAATAATATCTCCTAAATATAAAGGTTCGTTTAAGTCTTCTGGTTGAAATACTTCCGATTCTAAAGCAGCAAAAGCTAGAACATCAGTTGGTTGGTCTTTATGACGATATTGAGCGTTGAAAGTTTGAATTTCGCGATCGCCAGTAAGACGCAAACTCAACTCATAATTGTTGCCAGGTGGCACATCAGGATGTAGTGCTTCTAGCCAAGATTGAAACCAATCAGACCAAGGAATCAGACTTAAACAGGTTTCTGTAATGCTCAAATCATCTTCAAAGAATTGATAACTATTCTCTATATAAGCTGTTATGTTAATCACGGCTTAGTTAGATAAGATAAACCAATTAATACCGTAAACAAGCCTAACATCGTTAAAAAGAAATGTTTTAAAGATTTACCTCCTTTCCGCACCATATTACGCATTGCTAGTTTCACATAGCTATCTGTAGGCTTGGGTTCTTTTTGTGACGTAACTTCGACTTCTTTTGTTTCAGGAGAAATATCACTCATTATCTTTACAAATCGTAATAATTATTTAGATATCTATTATACTTCAGAGTTCACTTCAATTTCTTGAAAGTCATATACAATTCAGCACTCTTTTGGAATGGAATTATTGAAGTAGTTGATGATAAATGTTTTAATAATTTCCATATAAACAAGGCAACAAAGGCAGGATTATTAATTAAATATCTTTGCCAAAGTCTTTTAGGCTCTTGACTAAAACGATATAACCACTCGAAACCTATTTTCATCATCCAACGCGGTGCTTGGTCAACTTCTCCACTGTGAAAACTAAAAGCAGCACCCACACCTATCATCACTGTTTGTAGTTTATTTTTTTGTCTTGCCATCCACTGTTCTTGTTTGGGACATCCCAAACCGACAAAGACTACTTTGGCACCTGAATGATGTATTCTCTCTCTATCTTCTGTTTCTTCTTGTTCCGTTAGGGGACGAAACGGCGGAGCATGAGTACCAGCAATAATTAGATTAGGAAACTTTTGTTTAAGATTATTTTGCAGTTTTTCTAAAGTACTAGTTTTTCCACCATAAAGATAGATTGGTATCCCCATTTTAGCAGCGTGATCGCACCACTCCATCATTAAATCGGGTCCATATACCCTAGTTTGATTTTTTATTCCCAGTAGCCTCATTCCCCATACTAAAGGCATCCCATCAGGAGTTACTAATTCCGCATTGTTTAATATCTCCCGATACTTACGATCCCAATAACCCATCATCACCACATGAACATTGGCAGCCACAATGTAACAAGAAGTATGATTTTTTACCCAATGAGTAATGCGATTACAAGCATCCTGATAACTAGTATTATGAATAAAGGTAGATATGATGCGGACTTTCTTAACTAATTGCTTCACTGCTAAACTATCTCAATACTTTTGAAGGCTACAGTCACAGAATGCCCAAAAAAGATCGCAATTCTATCTTTTAAAAATAATTGAAATTGTTGTATCGTAAGAATCTTTAATCAATGCACGTAAACAAGTACTCAAGCAAAATTATTTACACATTTTGATATTAATTAGAAGTAGCTGTATCTTTTTTCTGTTCCTTGTTCCCTATTTCCTCTCTGACGCGAAGCCCTAAAGGACTAACTTTATGCCCTAAAGGATTCCCTAACGGTCTCGGAGCGATATCCTTTAGGACGTGTCGCGAATCCTTTAGGGCAACTGTGTAATTTATTGTGTGCAAGTACTTAACTTAATTCATTAATCAGATAATAGTTTATTTAGGGTTTCGTATATATCTTTTTTCTCGCCTTGTTTTCTAATTCCCGCACCAATAATAATAACTACAATTTCTTCTCTATCGACGCGATAAACTATACGATAACGTTGTCCCAAAACCCTGATGCTACGATATCCCTTTAATTTGCCAGATAAAGCTTTTCCTTGCTTATCTGGCTCATGTTTAAGTTTTTCTATACGGTTACTTAATCCTTTTTGTTGCCTTTTATCTTTGATTTTACTTAGCATTTCTATCGCTAAAGGGGTAATTTTTATCTTATATTCCATTACCAACCTAATTGCGGTTTAGCTTCTGCCCAGCTTACGGTTTCTCCTTCTATATCTTGTTTGATTCCTTCCTTTAGCTGAGTAGTGAATTCTTTATCTTCTAATATTTCCAAGGTTTCTAGTAAAGACTCCATTTGCTCATAGCTAATAGTTACCATTACTGGCTTACCATGTTTAGTGATAATAATTGGCTCATCCGCCAGCTTTTCAGGTAAAGCTAATAATTGTTTTCTGGCTTCAGTGATAGTTAAATATTTGGACATAAAATATACATTAAAGTGTACATTTAAGTCTATCATAATTTTGTTTATTTATTGCTTCTTGCACAGTAATTAATGCGATCGCAAGCATCCTGATAATTGGTATTATGAAGAAAGGTAGATACGATGGGGACTTTCTTAACTAATTGCTTCACTTCATAAACTATCTCAATACTTCTGAAGGCTACAGTTACAGAATGCCCAAAAAAGAAAGCTAGAATTGCGATCATTTTTTTTAGCATTGTTCAATGTCAAAGGGATAAAACTATGACTCAGGAATTAATAGAACTAAGAGCCAGTATTCTGGAAGGAAGATATGAAGACGCACTAGATATTGTTGATGAGCTAGAGGAAATGAGCAAAAAATCAATTCTACGAAATATTGTGTCTTTCTTAATTAGGTTAATGGTTCATTTAATTAAAAATCAATTAGAACAGCGTCTAACTAATTCGTGGATTGCATCTATCTCTAACTCTGTGATTGAAATACAAAGTCTGAATCTTAAAGATAATGGGAAATCCTGTCTTGGTGCGCGTTCCCTTGCGTCTTACGCCGCCCTAAAGGATACCGCTCCGCATAACGCGGGGTCGCACCGCTACTATATCAAACAAGATGAATGGCAATCTTATTTGGAAGAAGCGATCGAAAGAGCTATTCGTCCTGCCAGTGTAGAAGTCATGGAAGGAAAGTTAAAAGCCTCTGTAATTTCTGCTCAATGCGATCGTGAAAATCTTATTGAAATTAGCAATAAGCTATTAGAATTGACTTATCAATATCCTGTCAAAAATTTACCTCAGCAAATAGATAGAGTTTTGGCTGATTTACCTGGTGGAAAAGAATGGTTTGATTAGTGTTACTTAGATTTATTGAAAAATATAAAAAATAACTAACTTATTATACTCTTGTAAACTTGCTCTGTTTGATTTGCCAATATTTTCCAACTAAATTTAGATTCTACTTTTTTTTGCCCCTCCAATCCCATCTGCTTGGCTTTATATGGGTTCAGTAATAGTTCACAAATTGCATTAGCAATTGCTTCTGGTTTTTGTTCAACTAAATAACCATCTTGATCATGAGTAACCACTTCAGCAACAGCAGGTATATTGCACCCAATAACTGGTTTAGCAAAACTCCAAGCTTCTGTATATACACCACCGAAACTTTCTTGAGTTGAAGGAACACAAAGTAAGTTACAAGCAGCTAAGGCATTAGTTTTTTCTTGTAAATCAACTTTGCCTAAACGATGAATACGTCTATCTTGAAATGCCTTAAAATAAGTTTCTGAGTTACCTACTTGTGGTCCTATAAAAACAAAATTAGTTTCGGGAATTTTTTCCCAAACTAAAGAGGTTGCTTGTAGTAATTGTTGATATCCCTTGTAGAGGTAGTGTTGTCCTAGAAAAAGGACAATGGGTTTTTCAATATTATGTTTTTTCTTAAAAGCTTTAACATCGACTTCTTTTGCTAAAATTGCACCATGTCCCGTAACATGAATTTTTTCTGCTTCTACTCCTAATTTTATTAATATTTTCTTTTCTGCCTGAGTAAGAGCAATAACAGCATCAGCTAATTTATATAATTTGAGATAGGCACGATAACGCCAACCAGTCCAACGAGGATGATGTACAGGAGTTAAAATAAAGGGAATATTTTGTTTTTTAGCAGCATAATAGGAAGCATAACTTAATCCTTCTCTACCAATCCTTACATTATGAATTAAATCTGCATTACTAGCATAAGAGGATAAATGTTTTTCTAGACAAGAAGCAATTTTAGGTAAAGCAATATCCATTAAAGGATAATAAATGGGAATGAAAGGAAGCAAACTTAGCTTTTCTTTTGCAGATAATCCCAACTGATGTACTTGAATACCATCAATATCATATTTATTATCGATTGTTGGCGCATTAATAGTTGTTCCTAATAACCAATCTGTACGATTTTGTTTCCAATGACTTACTACTTGAATTTGATGTTTTTTATTTAATTGTTGTGCTAATAAATGTTGATGGAGTTGTGCGCCACCAATATAGGGAGGATAAGCTGTTAAGGTATAAAGTAATTGCATCTGGGATAAATCTAATCATAAACTCCTTTGCACAATTAGTTTTCCCAATTTGCTAATTATTTTTGCGGTTGTTTCTAGTTTGTATTCACAAATTAGTCATTATTTATTTTTTAACAGAAACTGGATAAGGAACAAATTTTTTATCGCGAGTAATAATTGTCAGATTTTCACAAATTGCTTGTGCTATTAAAATACGATCAAATGGATCTTGATGATGAAGTGGTAACTCTTCAATCTTCAAAACGTGAATCATTCGGATATCGAGAGTGTTAATACCGTCTAGGGATAATTGTTCGGCAACTAATTGAGGAAGGGGTTGAGGAATTGTAAGTTTGTCGATAGCGACCTTAATGGCAATTTCCCAAATACTGGCTACCGAAAGAAATAACTCGTTGTTAGGATCTGCAATGGCTTGTTGCATCGAAGAGGTTAATTTTTGTGGTTCACTCAACCACCATAACCAGCAATGAGTATCCAAAAGTAGTTTCAAGCTTCTTCTCCTTCAAATAAACGAAGGATTTGTTCGTCTACCTCGTCAAAATTTTCGGCAATTTTAATTTGACCCGCTAGTCTTCCTGGAGTGCGAGGATTAGTAGTAGATTTTTGATAAGGGGAAAGTTTCGCTACAGGTACTCCTCGATTAGCAATAATAAATTCTTCCCCCAACGCTACCCGTGTCAGTAGTTTGGACAACTGAGTTTTGGCTTGGTGAATATTGATGATTTCCATATAGACTTAGTTTATAAACTAAGTCTAGTATAGCAGTTGTTTGTTGGCAGCAATCTGGTAAACTTTTACTGTTTGTTCTGCACACTTTGACCAACTAAATTGTTTTGCTCTTTCAATTCCTTTTTGGGATAAAGTAGTTCTTAATTGAGAATCATTTATTACTTTTAACAAGGCATGACATAATTCATCTTCTTGCTTTGGATCGATCATAATTCCTGCATCTCCAACTACTTCAGGTAAGGAGCTAGTATTAGAAGTAATAACAGGAGTGCCACATTGCATCGCTTCTAAAGGAGGTAACCCAAACCCTTCATAAAGTGAAGGATAAACAAAGGCTGTAGCACCACTATATATTGCACTTAAATCTTCATCAGGTACATACCCAGTAAAAATAATTCTTTTGTTTAAATCTGGATTTTGTTTTGCTGCTTTAAAAATGTTGTTATTTTTCCAACCGTTAACTCCGACTAAAACTAAATTAAGTTCTAAACTTGGATTATCTGCAACAATTTCTGAAAAACACTTAATTAGAAAACTTAAATTTTTTCTTGGTTCTAGAGTACAAAGACTAAGTATATAAGGCACATCAGGAATATTGTATTTGTTAATAGTAGAATTGATTAATTGTCTTTCTTTAACAGGATAAAAATAATTTGAAGCAGCCAAAGGAGTCACAAATACTCGTTCTGGATTCATTCCTGTATATTCACAAAAGTCATTTTTACTATGCTGAGATATACAAGTAATCCAATCTCGATTTTGCTCGATACTATTTAAAGTATTAATATATCTATCATGATCTTTTTGAGTAAAAAATCGAGGAAATAATATAGGAATAATATCATGAATTGTCAGAACTCTAGAAGTTTTATCTAGAATTTCTGAAGATGGTAAAGCATAATAGCAAGAATGATAAATATCATATTTTTCTTGCTTTAACAATAGGCGAATATCCCATTGAGAAATTTTAGGAATAATGATCTGTAAAGCACGAGCAAATTTATAAACCGAAATCTGACGATCTACATATTTATGAATTAAATATCTCTGAAGCTTAATGATAGTTTCATAAAAATCATATAAATTGAGTTTACTTTGATAATAGGATCGAAAATATTTTTCTAAGTAATTAGAAGATTGAAAATAAATATTTGCGCTAATATCATCCCAAATACTACTATATTTGTTTAAAGAGATTGCATCAAGACTAATGTTCGGGTTTTTAATTAATTCTAAAAGCAAAGATTCTACAACGCGAAAAATACCAGTTTTAGCTTTTGGATTTATATATCCTTGCCCTAAGATTGAAACATCATAAGCTATTTTCATAGTCAACTATATTATCTATTGTGTTTATATTTCTAAATTACAACAACTCTCTTAAATGAAGACGAATTATATTTGGTAAAGGATTAATCAATAACATAATTAACCACAACTTTATTATCCGCTGATAAATGTATGTAAAAATCCCAACAAAACCTAATAATTGATAATAATAAGCTAATTCAGCTTTCCAGTAAAAAGAAGATTTAATTTTAAAATAACCATAGCAACACTCTAACAGAGATTTTGTAGCAAATAACCAAGATACAGAAGGATGATCGTTAAGACAAAAAGCTAAAGCTTGAGAATTAATTAGTAGTCTGTATCCATTTTTTTTTGCTAAATTAGTGTAAGTTGTATCTCCATGATAGTGAGGAAATAATATTGCGTTAGGATAACCTATTGTTTTTATTACTTGTAATGGAAAACAGACGAAATTTCCATTTAAACCATCACACTCCAAATTCAATTCATTTAAGTTATGAATTGGCAAGATTTTGATATGTCGGCAAACAATACCACCATAGCTAGGCTTTCTTGTATCTGGATCCAAGGATTGACCACCCACAATTGTATTAGTATTAGATTTGCATAATTCTAGTAACCTCGCGATCGCGCCTGGTAAAGGATAGCAATCATCATTTAACCAAATAAAATACTCTGCACCTTGCTTGTAAGCGTATTTCATTCCCTTTTTAATTGCACCTGTCCACCATAAATTACCATCACCAACAAGGACGGTTACATCAGGGTATGAAGAATTTATTGCTTCTGTTGTACCATCAAAAGAGCCATCATCAACTACTACAACATGATAGCGTTGTAAATCTCCACTTTTATCTAGATGTTCTAAACACTTGAGAGTAATATTTTTGCGGTTATGGACTGGAATGATGATATAAACTGCTTCTTTAACAGCTACATTCATATAGTTAGATGTGTATTAATTCATTTGATACTTCTTTAGTACCCAGATCCTCAAGTAAATTGATCGCAAGTAGAAAAATTTTTACACAATTACCTAAGAAGCGATGATTTTACCAATTCTCAATTAGTCTGCCAAGAAATATTAAGGGGAAAAAAGCTAGAGTCCAAAAAAGTCTTCATCTAATATTTGTTCAAGGGAAAAAGGACAAGATTTGGGATACTCTTTGTCTTCTGGGATACGGACTCCAAACTTAGCAAGTTGAGCCTCTTTAATAGCTATTTTTCGAGCATCAGGATAGGCTTTTTTAAAAGCTTCTGGAAAAAAACTTTTTAGAGAAGGGGTATCCACCAAATTATTCAAAATTCTTTGACGATGTTCAACAACAGAATCATACCAACTTCCTTTCATCATATCGGGTACATCATGCTGAACAGTCAACTTGAGCAAATGGGCTAATAAAATAGTAAGATTACTTTTGAAAGCATTTTTTTCTGATTTGCCCAAATCCATTAGCTCCTCAATCAGATGTTCGACATCAAGGGATTCAAATTCGCGATTTTTTAATTTTTGAATTGTTTCCTCAATCCATAGATTAAAATCCTGCTCGTATAAAATATTGGACATGGAATTTAGTTCAACTTTAAGTACATAAGTATTGATCAACGCGATCATGCTTATTGTTCACTACAGGGGAATCATTACCGTAATGAGTAATAAGTAATATCTTAGTTTTACCTTCTACTTGTTATACAATACTAGGGTTTTGAGAGATAAATCCCCTTGAGCCGTTGCATTTTTTCCAGCTCAAAATCCTCACAATCTTCAATACCTTCGCCAAAAAAAGACCAGAGAAAGTACCTCCTGTCAAGAGGTTTTGAGCAGGAGAAAGTAATTTTTGCCCTATTTGGGAGTTTATTCAGGTGAAATATCTGTAACAGGAACCGAGTGAATCGCTCCGAGGTTGGTCACCTGATTCTTGATGCGCGAGATTAAAATCCGCTCTGGTTTTTGGGGAAGTAATTTAAGGATCTCGTCATTTTGATTTTAGATTTTAGATTTGGGATTTGGGATTTTCCCCTGCTTGAAAGACAGGGGCTTGCAGATTTTAGATTTGGGATTTTAGATTAATGATTTTACGATTTTTCAATTTGGGATTTTCCCCTGCTTGAAAGTCAGCGGCTTGTTTTTAATCCAAAATCGGCAATCCAAAATCCCAAATGGTTTTGTCAACATATTTGACAGCTCGATAGCAAGCCTTTAAGTCCAGGATACTAAACTCTGAGTGGTGGTTTCGTCGAAAGTCCCGTAAGAGCCGACGAGAGAGATTGACCATAAAGGAAGCTAGATTTACAGCGTTGGTAACAGCCGTTTGAGAGATATTCATAAAATCCTCCAAGCCCCAGAATTGTTTAGCATCACGGAAATCAAATTCAATTTGAAACCTGAAGGAGTAGAGGTCGATGAGCTTATTGTAAGTAACGCCAATCCTTTCACGGGGCGACTCGCCAAACTGGAAAAGAACCAATCCACCCCATAGGTCTTGTGACCTGCCGAAGGTATGTTATTGCTTGTGAAGTTGATGATTATGTAGCCAAGTTTGCCCAAAATTGTTTTGCTATTTCTCCTCATGGTCAAAAAATTACTGTAGAAGTTGCTCCTGCTTTGGAAACGATGAAAAAGTTAGCAGATACAGGAATTTCTTTTGATTTAGTTTTTATTGATGCAGACAAAAAAGAGTACATAGAATACTTCAAGCTACTACTTGACAGTAGCTTATTAGCACCAAAGGGATTCATTTGTGTTGATAATACCCTATTACAAGGAGAGCCTTACTTACCAGAAAATCAACGTTCTGCTAACGGAGAAGCAATCAATCAGTTCAACCGTTTTGTGGCTGAAGATGACCGTGTCGAACAAGTCTTAATCCCGATGCGAGATGGAGTAACTATCATCAAGCGTAAATAATTCTGTGGGGACATTGGTCAGTACCCCTCTTTCACCAGTCTGAGAAAACTCTTGCGATTTTAAAATTGTGAAACTCTTGTCTAAATTCCCACAAATTTAAAGTGTTGTATCTAAACAGGATTTAGTATGACTGGTGTACTTATGGTCAACTTGAGCAAAATACTTGCTTCGTTTCCAACATAACCAAGATAATAAATCTCGAAATTGTCCAAAACCACCGTCAAGCATCTGTTTAACCAAAAATCCTCATACTTTTAGCTTTTAGGTCTTAACGTACAGCACCCCTTAAAGATTCGGCATCAATAGGCTTAATTAAATATAAAACTAACAAATCCCACAAAATTCCAGTAATTAAAGGTAATTTACGCAAAAACTTAACTAACTTAGATACATTACTCAATTCGATCGCTTTTAACTTTTCATTACGATCTGCACAATTTTCTAAGCGTGAGAAAAATTGAGGATGTTCTACATTAAGAGTTACAGGAAAAGCTCTAGCTGAAGTTTCGTTAGTCTTGCGAATGACTTCTCGGTCATATTCTTGAGCATCTAAGCCTACAGCTTCATAAAAGTCAGCCCGTTCATGGACGGTTAAGGTATGGGTAGCAAAGACAGATAACAAGAAGAACCGAGCCCACAATCTTGCTTTCCAGCCTTGCCACATCTTAGGTTGCGATCGCAGTAAAGCTTTAAAGATATCTCCGTGACGGTTTTCATCCTGGCACCAGCTCTCAAACATCCTAAACAGAGGATAAAACTGATATTCAGGATGTTTTTCTAGGTGACGATACATCAGGATATAACGCCAATAACCGATTTTTTCGGAAAGATAGACGGCATAAATCACCCACTCTGGTTTAAAGAAAGTATAGTTGCGATGTTTGGTTAGATATCCTAGGTCAAGAGATATATTAAAATCACTCATCGCTTTGTTGAGAAAACCCGCATGACGCGCTTCATCTCGCGCCATCAAATGAAAAACCTCTGCCAAAATTGGGTTGCGTCCTTTGAGTTTACGGGATAATTCTTTAAACAGGAGAAACCCCGAAAATTCTGAAGTACAAGAGCGTTCCAGAAAATCAATAAAAACTCGGCGAGTTTTTTCATCAATATGTTCCCAAGATTGTTTAAACTCTTCATCTCGGACAAAATGATAGCGATTATAGTCGGTCTGCATTTCAGCAATCATTGCTTTAAGTTCTTCTTCCTGAGAAGAAATATCCATATTGGCTACAGCGTCAAAGTCTGTAGTGTAGAAACGAGGTGATAACAGAGTTTCTTCAGTAGAGGTCTTGACAGTGGGTTGAGGCGTAGTAGCAACCATACTTAATATTTATATAACTAATTGGCTATATAAAATATATAGCCACAATAGACTAACTATAGTTAGTAGTTATCAATTCGTAATATGACATTGCTTTTATTGAGCATATTTAATTGTTAACTCATCTTCAAACTGAAAAATCGTTAATGCTTGCTTTATCCTGTCAAACTTCCCATTACTGTCAATATTTGATTCAATAAAATAGGTATCATTAATTGGTACAGGTTGCCTTAAACCAGTTTCACATGGATTTTTTGTAATTCCAATTCTTGTCCCCAAGTCTGTTGTAAAAAATGTTTCAGGTTGAATTTCAAAAAACTTTTTAAATACTTCTACATAGAGTTTAGTAACTTGGGTGACTTCAATTTTTTGGTCGAAAAAGATAGCATATTCTAATTTCTTATATTTAGGATCTTCTGCTTCAAAAATATTTACTTCACCATTATCTGTCTCATCAAGTAATTCAATATTCGGATATTCCCATATTTTAAAAAATCTTTCAGCGATTTGAATGGTACGTTTTTCAATCTCAACTTTGTTCCATATATCTAATTTTGATAAATATTTATTTAGCCATAACCTACTATCTTTATACCCTACACCTTCTAAATCTCTTTTTTCTAAGAAGGTTTTGTTTCCAAGCTTTCCATTGTTACCTGATAAGGTCAAATTGCCAATTGTGTTTAGATAGTTTTCTTTAATAAAGACATATTGCTCGTTTCCCAAGCCTATTTTCCATTTTGGATCGGGGTTTTGTGGGAATATATGTTCAATAGTTATATCAGAATTTCCATCAACTTCAACCCTCTCTTTATTTTCAAAGTTCTCCAATCTTTCTAGTAGATAGATTCTGTTCTTAGGCTTGATGTTATAAAGATCTTTTACTTTTAGTGCATCTAATACTTCACTATTTTTAGGAAATTTTTGAGATCCTGACTTGTTCATCAGGAATTTTTGAATTGAGTAAAGATAGTTTGAGCTGTCAACTTTATCATAAAGACTCATGAATATTTTGTTTAAAGATTTTGTATCCAACCCAACAATAAATCTGCGCCAAACGAATGACTGAATTAAATATAGTATTTTAATAAAATCTTCTTTGTTAATAATTTTTTGAGCGTAGTCATCATAAACTTTCATTAGAAATGGAAAAGCAACATTTTTTTCAAGACGACTGATATATTCCAATTGCAATCTAATGTCTTTGTCTTTTTCATTTTTGGGATTTATTAGTTTATTGTAGTGATATACTAAAGTCTTTATTTTAGATAAAATATTTTCAAGGTCATCGAGTGCCATAGTTGAGTATTTTTCTTTAAATTCGATATAAACTTTACCTTTATTTGGAATCTTTTTATTTTCTAAAGTTAAATAATCTCTTATAAAATCTGACACTCTGCTAATATTAGAGGTTTCATCTTTAGCAAATTGTTCAATAATTTTCCAGTAATTTTGATATATTTTATTTTGCTCACTGCGGTTTAAGTCCATTAAAATATAGTTACGGATTAAGTCAGCTTGCGACAAATCTAAACCTGTTGAGTTAAGGCTTTCAAAAATTCTTTGTGGGTCGTCTTTCTTGCGGTCTAATGAAATTTCAACAAACATCAGTTTTGAAAGACCTTCTAAAACAAACTGATAATTTTCTTCCGTTATTCTTCCTTTAAAGTAATTAAAGTTGTCAATTACTTTTGAAAAATCTTGAAAATCTTCATTATCATCACTTCTTAAAAGATAATTTAAAGCCTTATCATTATTTTCTGTGGGTCTTAGCTTTAATTTTTGCTCTTCACGGGCAAATTTATTAATTAGGTACGTCTCGCTGATTTCGTCTATAAGTTCTTCATCTTTTAATTCTTTTGCAAGTCTGTAAATAACCAAGTAAATAAGTGTTAATGTTGTTAAGCGTTGCTGTCCATCAATGATTGTTAATTCCTTTATTCTTGAAGCTGTGTAAACGTCATCGTGAACATAAACAATGCTAACAATAAAGTGAGCATTCATTTTTTTTGTTTTCCCGACATCAAGAATGTCGTCTAAAAGTTGTTTGCACTGACTTGTAGACCAATCATAATTTCGCTGATAAACAGGAATTATAAACTGAGTTTTATTTGATGATAAAAAGTCTTCTACTTTTGTTTCGTTTGCTTTCATTGATCGAGTTAACTTAGTTTTCATACACATCACTATTTATCTAGTTTTCCCTAAGTTACTAAAATTGAATCATCAACCAATTCATAACAACAACTTAAAGGTTCCCTAATTACAAATAATTCTTTAAGAATCCTCATTGATAATTGCAAATAGAAAAGTATAAAGTTTTGCAAAGCTGACTCAAAGACTAATTATATTGCTATATAGTTATATTTTAGAAAAGTAAGAAGGAACAAAAACATCCAATGAGCAGTCAAACCGTAACCAATCCTGAAACTAAAAATAAATCTATTCTTCCTCCCACAGATTCCAGAGACAGAGCCAAACAATTGGTACAGGAGCTACAAGATAATATTTGTCAGGGTTTAGAGCGACTTGACGGTGAAGCTAAGTTCCAAGAAGACAATTGGCAAAGAGCCGAAGGTGGTGGAGGACGTACTCGTGTAATTCGAGATGGGAGAGTGTTTGAGCAAGGAGGAGTTAACTTTTCGGAGGTTTGGGGTGATAGCCTTCCCCCTTCGATTCTAGTAAAGCATCCTGAAGCAGCAGGTCGAGGATTTTATGCTACAGGAACATCAATGGTACTGCATCCCCGTAATCCCTATGTTCCAACCGTACATCTCAACTATCGGTACTTTGAAGCGGGTTCTGTCTGGTGGTTTGGCGGAGGAGTTGATCTAACTCCTTACTATCCTTTTGCTGAAGATGCGATTCATTTCCATCAAACTATCAAACAAGCTTGTGATAAACATCATCCTGAATATTATTCTGCTTTTAAACGCTGGTGTGATGAATATTTTTACTTAAAACACCGCAAAGAAGCGCGGGGAATTGGCGGGATCTTTTTTGATTATCAGGATGGTAATAGCAAGCTCTATTGTGGCTCCGCAACTAACAGCCCTGCTGCAATTTATAGCGATCGCGTTGGTCAGGTAAATCGGAGTTGGGAAGAATTATTTGCCTTTGTGCAAAGTTGTGGCAATTCTTTTCTACCAGCTTATGTGCCGATTGTAGAACAGAGACAAAACCTCCAATATAGCGATCGCGAAAGAAACTTCCAGCTATACCGTCGAGGACGGTATGTAGAGTTCAATCTAGTCTATGATCGGGGGACTATTTTTGGTTTACAAACTAATGGACGTACAGAATCGATCCTAATGTCTTTACCTCCTTTAGTACGTTGGGAATATGGTTATCAACCCCAACCAGGAACACCAGAAGCAGAATTATACGAAGTATTTCTCAAGCCCCAAGATTGGGTTAACTTCAATAGTGAGGGGTAAACAGCAATCAATTGCTAGTAGCTGTGTTAACAAATAATTAACCAACTCAATTTTTAGGAGTAATTATTGATTATGAATCATGATTTGGCTATTCGACTTAGGGAAGGAACCAAACATTCTCATACAATGGCAGAAAATACCGCGTATATGAAGTGTTTTCTCAAAGGGGTTGTAAAAACCCAACCGTTTCGTAAACTTTTAAGTAACTTGTATTTTGTTTACAGTGCTTTGGAAGCAGAACTATCAATTCATTGTCACCATGCAGTTGTAAGTAAAATCTATTTTCCCCAACTCAATCGCAAAGCCCATCTAGAAGAAGACTTAGCCTATTATTACGGCAATAACTGGCGGGAACTAATAGCTCCATCAGAAGCAGGTAGAAATTATGTCGCTCATATTCATGAGATAGCCAATACCGAACCCGCTTTGTTAGTTGCCCATGCCTATGTGCGTTATCTGGGGGATCTTTCTGGAGGTCAAGGGTTAAAAAGTATCGTTTGCTCTGCGTTGGAATTACCAGCACATTCGGGGACTCGGTTCTATGAATTTGACGCTTTTCCCTCTATTGCTGCAATAAGAGAATTTAAAGGTCAATATCGCGATGCTCTAAATTCTCTCCCTGTAGATGAGGAATTAGCTACCAAAATTATTGCTGAAGCCAATTATGCCTTTAGTCTTAACCGTGACGTACTTCACTCCTTAGAACCAGAAGTTAAAGCAGCTATTGGCGAAAATTTGTTTGCCGAAATTACTAGTGAATCAAAACCAGGGAGTACCGAAAACTCCTCAGGTGATAGTTCTGAGAATTTAGCTACGGTTGATTGAAAAATATGAATTAACAGGGCGATCTCTTATTGATTCTTATTGATATGGAGTATTAGCAGATTAGACAATGTATAGTACGGAATCGCTCTTTTTTGCTTCTCGATTGAACTCTCGACATCACAACTTATTGCAATTTCTATCATATTTATCAAGAAATAACTCGCAATATCAACAGATGAATAAATTAGACTTGAAGCAGTCATAAAAAATCTAAAATAATGTTGGTTGGTAGGGGAAATTTTCAGTTTGGCTCGAATTTAGACAAATTATCTTAATCTTTTATCTCTTTCCCCTAATCAATTGACAATTTTAGTAGGAGATTTTAATTATGAATTTGCAAGAACTAAAAGAATTTGTCTCTAATTTTGGTCGTGTCTCCGTAGCAGAGATGAAACTATATCTGCAAATTGAGGGCGATACTTTAAGACCAATACTTGATGGGTTAATTCAACAAGGTATGGTTCAAAAGTCTCCAACTGCCGAAGAGTGCCACACTTGTCAAAAATGCGAGTCTGAGGAAATTGAGTTTTATGAATGGGTTTAATACTGTTAGGGGTTAAATTAATTTGATACAGCGATCGCTATAAAGTTAATCTGATTCCACTTCATTTATGAGTGGGATTTCTTGTTTATTGTTCATTGTTCATTGTTCATTGTTCATTGCAAGCAATTATTAACAAAGCGATGGGCGATGATTAATCCTTGGGTTAAAAAAATCTTAAGTTGTGTTCATATTACTATATAGTTATGTAATATCAACACAAGATTGCTAAGAAATGTAAATAAGAATTTCTTTTTAGCAAGGCAATTATCAATTTAAGAAGGTATTCAACAATGGAAGAAAATTTCCCTCTAGAAAGTCCTTCGATGTCACGAAGGCAATTACTTAATTTTCTCACTGGTGCAGTTGTTGCTGCTACGGCTAGTGCTGCCATATATCCTGCTGCTAAATTTTTTGTTCCGCCTCAAGAAACTGGTGAAGATGGTTCGATAATGGCAAAAGATATTAACGGTAATCTAATTCCTGCCAGTCAGATTTTAGATTCACCACCAGGAACTCGCGCCTTGATTGCTGGATTAGCAGGAGAACCTACTTATCTCACCATTAGAGAAGATGGTAAGCTACATCCTTGGGGAATCGTCGATAACTGCACCCATTTAGGCTGTACTTTTCCTTGGAATCCCAATGACAACCAATTTCAATGTCCCTGTCATGGTTCGCGCTATGATCATGAGGGCAGAGTAGTGCGGGGACCAGCACCACTTCCTTTAAGACTGGCTAATGTTAGCGTTGTGGGGGACTATATTCGGATTTCTCCCTGGACAGAAACCGACCCCCGTACAGGACAAAAACCCTGGTGGGTTTAGTTGCTTCTTGAAAGTCTTGAGCATATCTATGAAGCAAGCCCAGACATAAGCTTCGAGAATATCACAAGTTTCTCAATTTGTTTTTCTAATCTTTAAGTTGAAAGCTCATGTTTGATATAGGAACTAAGATTATGACTGGTCAATATTTAACTCGTAATCTCGCAACTGATGATATAACTGTTTCAAGTCATCTATCTTCTCTCACCATAGTCGGTAATAAAATATCTCAAATACTAGGAGATAAAAAAGATTCAACATCGATACATCTGAATTTCGCAGTCAAAGAACGGCAGGATGAACCCTGTATTTTAGCTGGAGCAGAAGAATTAGAATTGATTCTCGACTCAAAAGATGCTTTTGAATTGGGTTTAGTTTTAACTGTTATGGGTATGAAAAATCACAAA
This sequence comes from Xenococcaceae cyanobacterium MO_167.B52, assembly GCA_030065315.1. Taxonomy (GTDB): domain Bacteria; phylum Cyanobacteriota; class Cyanobacteriia; order Cyanobacteriales; family Xenococcaceae; genus JASJCP01. The sequence goes on from JASJDB010000004.1 coordinate 38,319, forward strand.
TCATCAGAATTATCCGCAGTTGAAATGAAGCTCTACAATTTAATTGCTGAGTTAAATCAGATGTAACTGATCTTCAGCTTGTTGAGCTTTTTCTATAGAACGAGCGGTCACCGTTGCTAATTTTTAAAAATTTCTGCTGCTATTAAACTTAATTCTGAAAACTGTGGGGAAACTAACTTGGCTTCCCCAGAAAAACTACCGACTTCCTGATAAATACCATCTGATAATTCTAAAATTAATACTGTTTGGGCTTCAGGGTCGATAATCCAGTATTCGGGTATTCTACACTCTTGATATTGAGTTCGTTTGGCAATATAGTCCCTGTTACGTTGTAATTCCCCTGGGCTAACCACTTCCACAACTAATAAAGGAGGAGACATACTCAAACGAACCGTATTACGCTGTAACAACTGCTCGATATGTTCTTCCCGTAAGATTGTTAAATCGGGATAGCGGTTTCTCGGTTCCCCATTGACTTCTAGTTCTAAGCCCTGTCCTCTGACTCGTCGATGACCAACCAGTGCAGCAAATTGAATTAGCAAAAAAGTAGCAATTTGTACGTTTCTTCCCGACTCTGGAGGCACTTCAATTAATTCTCCATTAAACAGTTCGTATAGCTTTTCTGTGCCATCATCATAGACTAGATATTCTTCAAAGCTTTGAAACCGAGGCTTAACTTGAATCATGGTTCTTTATCCAGGAGGTAAATGGGCAGGAAGAACGCTAATAGAAGCGATTGCAATATAAACTAGAGCAAATCGCGTTTCAAAAATGGCAATAAACTGAAATCTGGCTTGACGATACCAGTCTAGTACCAAATTGACTGTGCCAAATTTAATGATAGCTACAGCAAAGGATAAAGCTGTAATAAACGATAAATAATTTATACTGTACAATCCAAGCACGATCAGAACTGATAAGCCATGATAAATTATTCCTGGTTTCAGTGACTGAGTTTTTTTCCTCCGTAGCTTGATTGTGTAAATAGCACTACTAAAAAATAAAGTGTTCAAAATCCAGATTGCGATTGCTTCAGCAGAAAGATTTCCCGTGGTTGCACCATAAGCTAGGGGTGCAGCTAAACAAATAGTCGCAAAGCTAATAATTTCGTTAGCAATGGACTTATGCTTTTGGTAAAGTACAGCAATCCCATCAGCAATAAAGCCTACTATTGCTAAAGCATAAATTAATATTAATACTGGGGACTGAAACCCAAGAACAGTAGCTAAACTTAAAGCAGTTGTGCCATAGATTCCCCCCCAAAGTAAATAACGTGGCTTCCAGCTCTTTCTTTGCTTAAGTTGGACTACATAGGGATGTTCTACTAATAAAGTCGAGAAGGCACAGACTAAAGCCAAATTGGTTGATTGATTCCATTGCTGTGCCAATGCTGCACCTGTCAAAAAAGAGCCAAACAATACCAAAAAGACCCCCTGTTCGGGAACAAATGTTGGGCGACACCAAATAGGTAATTTACGGCATTGTTTTATGCCATTGGTGTTGGTGGGGAAAAGGAAAAAAGCGATCGCCATAGGATTCTTGATTTAGATTTTAATAAAAATAATTATCAATAATAATGAAGCATCAATTGCTAGATTAACCAAAAATTTAAGGTTTTATTAGTTCTAGCGATCGCTGTTCTTTATTAACACAATTCTTTATTAAGAAATAATTGCAATAAACTTTAGATAACGGTATATTGAATTTGTAGATAAAAACATACAGACATAATCATAATGAGTCAATCGAAAAATCAGCTAACAACAGATATACCCGAGTGGCAATCAAAAAAAATGAGAATGATTATTGCACAGCGTTGGTTAGAGACTTGGGAAGTTGTAGAAACCCGAGATATAGAGAAAAGAAATTTGATGTTACAAACAATGATCTCAAAGGGTTAGTTTTTAGTGATATTAACTTTCATTCCTGAAAAAATGCTATCACCAGTTGTCAACCACTACTCGATAGGTCGCACGGACTTTATATTCATCTTCAAGGGCTTCAGCTAGGGCTGATTATAGATTTTCTAGCTTAGGTAGATATCTAGTTAGCTAATTTTTGATTATCTATGGTTTTACTCAGTTTTAGCCATTGGCATTCAAAGCACTTTCTTTGGTGAGAAAATGATTGTCAATTAAATTATTTACTTGCTCTTTATCAAAACATTTATAACGAGCCTTATCTGGTAAAACAACTAAATTTGGTGCAGATTTACAATGTCCCATACATCCAGTTTTTTTAATAGTTACACTATCTTCTAAACCTTGTTCTTGTAATTCCTCTGTTATTTTTTCATAAATTGCTTTTCCGCCTCGCTTCCAACAAGAAGATTTTTTACAGAGTAAGATTTTGCCTTTTCGCTCTGAAGTCTGACTGTTTTCTACAGTTGCATTATTTTCTAAAATTACACTGTTTTCTGAAGCCGTACTATTGAAAGATTCTAAGTTAAAAGGTGGCGGAGTGGGAGATGGAGAAATCAGTCTTATTTTCTCTAACTTCAGCTTTATTTTGGCTTTTTTTGGGCAAATATTTACTTTTCCTTGGACTTCCAAAGTTGCATTGGGATAAAGCTGGCAATTTAATCTTTTATGCAATTTGTGAGGAATCTTGAAGCAAAAATTGCCTTTTGGGGTTTCTAACTCAAAGCTTTTAACTTTCCCCCCTTTTTTTACGGAAAATTTACTAGCTGTGCCAACTAAGTGAAATTCTGGAGCAGGAACCGAACATTTAATCATAATTTTTAGCAATTAGTAAACAACTATTCATAATTATTCCTAATTAAATTGAGGGTAAATTGAGATCCAGCTTACTTTCTCTAGGGCTTGTTAGTTTCTCTTGTTGAAATGCCAATCCAGAGCTATAAATGTGATTGTTTATAGAATAGAGTGTGGAATCCACTTGCAATAGCGTCTTGGAGAATTGGTTTCTTTAACTTAACCATCGCCAGAAAAACATCTGTTACCACCAAAAATTATCTGTGAATAATTCATCTCTTACTATTGCATATTATAGGCAATAATCTCAAAACACTATCAGAGGAAGAGATGTTTTAATTCGATGGAATGTTTTTGTGGGAATGGCAAGCTTTGAGATCAGAGGTCGATAACAAAGTAAAAAAAACACCTAAATTAGAATTACTGCCTAAGTAAGTAGACAAAATTAATTACATATTTACTTCCTAATTCATCGAGGACTTTTGTAAGATATTTTTTTAAAGATTTCAAGCTATTATACGCATCAATTTCAATCCATTCATATTTAATAAATTTCCAAAGGATTTCAATTAAATTTAGCTTGGGAGAGTAAGTTGGCAACCAAAATATTTCTAAGTTGTTTTGTTTCCATTGTGGTAATTTATCGATGACAGCATCACTTGTATGAATTGAAGCTTGATCCATTATTACTACTGTCGGTTTCTTTAAATTATTACTAAATTTATCAAAAAAATTAATTATAATTTTACTATCAACGTTTCCCGAAATTATCTCATAATATAATTCGAGATTAATATTCATCAATCCCAAGACATTTATTCTTTTACTTTTAGAGCTTTTTATGATTATTTGTTGATTTTTTTCTTGCCAACCATAAGGAACATATGGCATTAAGGAAAACCCAGATTCATCAAAATATCTTAAATCAATTTCACCCTTTTTATATCTATTTTTTAATTCTATTAACTCTGGTAATTTTATCGATACTTCCCATTCATCAGGACTTTTACTCAATCCTCTCTTCATTCTTTTCCAGAGCATACTCAACTTTTTTATAATTCTTTTTATTGTTTTTTTACTGGCTTTAATATTCCATTTTTGTTCAATTTTCTGTAAGACTTTATTTAAAGCTTTTGGTTCTTCTTTAACCCATTGTTTGATTTTTTCTTTTTGTGAAGCAGTAAATTTTGATTTCCTTCCTCTTCCCTTATTATTATATAATCCTAATAAGCCTTCATTTTCCCATCTTGTAAACCAATTATATATTGTCTTTCTACTAACTCCAAATATACATATTAATTGGTTAATTGAGAATTTCTTATAACTTAAAATTAAACATTCTGCTCTTTGTCTAGTTTGATGGTATTTACTATATCTAGCTATTCTTTCTAAAAGTTTTCTAGTTTCTGGATTTAAATCTCTAATAAATCTCATATTAACTACATTTTAAAAGCATCTTCTGTAGCTTATCTTATGTTAGTTAATATGTGTAAATAATTTTGTCTAGCTACTTAGCTTAGTTAGTTGTTTAGATAAAGCTTCTTTTTTGGTTTGAGATAAGGCTTGAGACATCTCGACTTTTAAATTGGCGATCTGAATTTCGTAATCTTTTAAAGTCAACATTTTATTTTCTTCCTGTAATATCTGGATCAATATTTCAAAAGCTATAGCTCCTACTTGAGGTACAATCCCATTCCCTAATTGACCTAAACGAGTTCTAAGGTTGGGCTTATCTTCTGTCAATCCTTGGTCAATATAGTTTGAGAGCTTATTTAAAGTCATTAGTGATGGTGGTGGTAAATCAATATTTTCGATTTCTGTATCCGTCCATCCCAAGGGAAAGCCCATAATCGCCTCTACAAATTCAGGATTAAGAAGGCGATTATCGTTTTTATCTATAGTTAAAACTTTTCTAATACTGGCTGACAAATGTTGCTGTTGTCGAGCCTTACATTTTTTAACTCCAGCCGTAATGCGATCGCTGTGTTTAGGAGTAGGCAACATAAAGTCAAAAGAGGAGCGACCCAAAACAGTGAGATCGACCGTTTGTTGCTGAAAACAAGGGGTGATGGGGAATAGAGCAATTGCAGTAGATAGGGGCTTTATTTAAGCATCGCCAAGAGAGAAATTTCGGTAGCAGCAGCAGGGGG
>JASJDB010000281.1 GCA_030065315.1 Xenococcaceae cyanobacterium MO_167.B52
ATTTTTGTTTTCAAACTACCTAGTAGTTGGCAAAAATACCATACCATCTATAGGAAGTAGTTAAGAGATTTTTCTGTTACTACCTCTTTATTTGATAAAAAACCTGAACTTAGAGCGGGCATTTCTGAGATGTCCGCTTTTTTGTATTTATTAATATTTATTTATTAAGGGGAGGGTAAGACTGTGATCATTCCCTTTAGTAATAACTGATTTTCCTCTAACTTTAATTCAGCAATTCTTACTTCATTTCCCAGATTGATCGCCAATTCTGATACTGAGTTTTGTGTCAACTCGGGAATACCTAGAATTGTAACGGGGGAAAACAGCAAAGTTTGATGATTTAATAAACTTAAACCAGTAATAATAGTTATCTGACAATTAGTATCCCCTATGGTACCAGTCAGTTCTAATCTTTCTGAAGCTAGGGAAAATTTTTGCCACACTATAGAAGAGTTTTGTAATTCTTCAGCCATACTAGGATTAGTTTCCTGAAGTAAATCACGCCAAAAACTGGTCAACCCTTCTGATAATAGAGCAGATTCTAAAGAAGCTTGTAAGTCCGATTCTTTAACTAGTACTTTGGTTGTTACTGAAATTGGCTCTAAAAGTTGAAACGGTTTGGCTTTAATCACTTCATTGAGATTGAACCGAATATTAACTCCCTTAACTTCAGCTTCACTCAAAGCAATATCTTGATAGATAGCAGCATCAGCAGCAATAAAAATTTCAGGGATATAACCTGTCATAATTTGCCGATCTTTGCCTATTATTGCTACTTCTAGCCTTTCAATCCCTGTAAGTTGCGATCGCAGCCAAAGTTTGACTCCACTACCGAGTAATCTATCAATAATCATTCAATGCTCAATAAATCTATTAAGTTTCATTACAAATTGTCTCTCAATTATTGATATTTTCACTATTTTTCTGGGAACTCTATTAATTCGAGTCTTTTTGTCATACTGATATGTACCAATTTTGGAGGATAGTACTCAATGGCAGAAAGGATACAAAAGATATTGTCTCAATGGGGAATTGCGTCACGACGTAAGGCTGAACAAATGATCTTAGAGGGTAAAGTTAAGTTAAACAATCGAGTTGCTATCTTGGGGGACAAGGCAGATATCACACAAGATATCTTAGAGATAGAAGGGAAAGTGATTCAATCCAATCATCGCCCTCAAAAGACTTATTTACTATTAAATAAGCCTCTAGCCGTAGTTTCCACTTGTTACGATCCGCAAAGCAGACCAACCGTTCTAGATTTACTTCCTGCTAAACTAAAAGAAAGACAAGGGATTCATCCTGTAGGAAGACTTGATTTCAATTCTACAGGTGCGCTGCTACTAACTAATGACGGAGATTTAACCCTCAAACTAACTCATCCTCGTTATCATTTGCCGAAGACTTATCTAGTTTGGTTAAATGGTCATCCGACAAGGCAAGATCTACAACTCTGGCGTACAGGAGTTACTTTATCTGATTACACCACCTTACCCGCAGAAATAACCATAGTCAGAAAACAGATAAATAAGACTTTATTAAAGATTGTTTTACAAGAAGGTAAAAATCGTCAAATCAGAAGAATTGCAGAACAATTAGGTTTTAGAGTCTTAAGTTTGCATCGGACTCATATTGGCTCACTTAGTCTCACTAGTTCAGAATATGGCAATTTACCATCAGGGAAATATCGCCATTTAAGCGAGACAGAGGTTATCTTTTTGAAAAAAGAATCACCAGCTATCACCCATTAATTTAAATTTAGCTGCACCAAATGGGAGCGCAGTTTATGACAAAATCTAATAATCAAAATCATTTAGAACAAAAACAAAAGTTACAAGAAATAGGTGCTAATCTGTATCGCATTCGTACAGAAAAAGGTATCTCTCTAGATAGTATTGCCGAAAAAACTGCGATCACAAAACGTATCCTAGTAGCTATCGAACAGGGGGAAACAGAGCATTTACCAGAAGCTTTTTATACCTTAGCTTTAATTAGAAAGTATGGTTCAGCTCTTGGTCTAACAGATATACCAGACTATACCGTTGTTTCTGACGAAGTCTCACCTCGCTCTGCCATTTTAAGGCGGAGGAGCTTTGACTCTCAACCCAAACCAATTAAGCCTTCCTTAATGTGGTTTAATGGTTTTCGGTTACACTCAATTCACTTATATCTCCTATATCTTTTGATCGTAGGGATTTCAGTCAGAATTATTGCCTTTAATATAGTGGATAATCAACCGATATCTAACAATGAAACTTTAGTTAATTCCACTCCAGAAAATAAAAATTCTCAGGTAACAAGGAAATCTTTAGATAACGGTTCTAATCCATCTCAACTAGTCTCTCAATCTAATAATGAAGTCACAGTAGATGTGGATGTAAAAGATCGGTGTTGGATGAAAGTCATAGTAGATGGAAAAGTTATCTTTGAAGGGACTCTTCCAGCGGGAAGTAATCGTACCTGGAAAGGCAAAAAACAGGTAACTATCATAGCAGGTAATGCTGGTGGTGTAGTGGTTACCTACAACCATGGAACAGAAAAATTACTGGGTAAACCTGGTCAAGTTCAGGAAGTTACTTATACAGTTAATTAGAGGAGAGGTATAAAGGGAGTAGCAGTGAATACAATTAATTCTGGTTGGCAATGGCAAAGTTGGGAAGGATTACCCTATTTAACTTGTGATTTACTAGCATCATGGCAACATGGTTTTTTTACCCAACAGTGTTATCCTCATACACCAGAAAAGTTAGTAACAGCTTTAGATAGTTCAGCTACATCTTACAGACTTAAACAAGTACATGGTAATGTGGTTTTAACTCCCTCCGAAATGAGTCAGGCAGTAGAACCAGGTCAAAAATTGGCTGATGGAGATGGAATTTTTGCCAGTGAAAATAAACAAGCGGTTTGGGTAGCTAGTGCCGATTGTAATCCGATTTTGATTGCAGATCGTAAAACAGGGAAAGTTGCAGCAGTTCATGCGGGTTGGCGCGGTACAGCACAAAAAATTCTACCTAATGCGATCGCAAAATTCACTAAAAATGATAGCAATCTTGATGATTTACGCATTGCCATAGGACCAGCTATTTCAGGAGAAGTTTATCAGGTTTCTGAAACAGTCGCCATGGAGGTGGGTAAAACTATCTCACATACCGTCGAGTCAGAGGGTTTATCAGTTTTATTAAAATTAGCCAATTCTCCAGTATTGGAAGATACTCATCCAGGAAGAGTCAGATTAGATATTAGACAAGTTAATAGCATTCAATTACAGCAAATAGGAATTAAAGAATCTCAAATTGCGATCGCTCCTTATTGTACCTATCAAGAGCCAGACTACTTTTTCTCCTATCGTCGCACTAAAGAAAAAAAAGTCCAGTGGTCGGGAATTGTCAGCCGTTGAGTCGAAGGAAATATTGGTTCTACTGCTGCCAAAAAGTTGTTTGAGTAAAAGTCCTTTTCTTGAGACAGAAGGCAGAAGGCAGGAGGTTGGTTCAAGACTTCAACTTTTGAAGAGTAGATACTAAAATTCCTTGCATTCTATCTACTTCATCTAAAACTGGAGCAAATAACTCATAATCTGCTAATTTTACTTCTTTAGCTATAATTAACTGCGTATCTAGTTCCCTTAAAGAACCTAGTGCTATATGAAGAAACTGAATATACTCATTCTTGGTTTTTCTTCCGTAACCCTCTAAGTTATTCATAATAAAAAGAAGTGTAAACAACAACAACAAAAGATAATCAAACGCTTTGACGCTGTTAAATTTTAGTGTACACTGTTCACATGGTAATTAAGTGTAAACAATGTACAAATGGAAGAACCGCGATGGGAATTTTTTCCACTACTAGCACAACAAGAACAGCCTCGGAAATGGTTGCAAATTCAGGCTGACTTAAGTTTAGCCGAAAATACCATACAAGCCTATGGTAAAAGCTTAGAGGATTACTTACTGTTCTGTAAGATTTATAAGGTCATTCCAGAAACAGCCAAAAAAGCCGATATAGCCACTTACGTTAGGTATTTAAGCAACCGCCCCAATCCTCGTGGGAAAAACATTATTAGTTTGGATTCTGGGAAAGGTTTAGCCAATGCCACAATGCAGCTTAGAATTACCGCTATTAGGCTATTCTATGACCATCTAATAGAAGAAAGTATTAGACAAGATAATCCAGTAGGAAGAGGAAAATACACGCCAGGAAAGGGATTTGCTGGACATAGAGATAGAGCATTAATTCCACTTTATAGAAAGCTACCTTGGATTCCAAATGGGGAACAGTGGCAAGCGATTTTAGAAGCTACTAAATCTGAACCATTGAGAAATCGAGTTATGTTAGCAATGGCTTATGATGCTGCTTTAAGACGAGAAGAATTATGCTCGATAGAAATTAATGATATTGACCCTGCTTTTAGATTAATAACTATCAGAGCAGAGACAACATACTTAAAGTAGGACGTTGGCTAACTGATAAACATCCTGAAATAAAATCTCCTGAGCAATGGACTCGTCAATTGGCTATAAAGTTCGTTGCAGATGTAGATCGAATGAGGATAGGAGATTATGTTGAAAACATCAATCGAGCTTGTGACAAAGAAGGTAAACCTTTAAGTCCAATAACTAAAAGTGGTTTCCTGAGTGGAGTCAGGAGGTTTTTTAGGGATTGCCAGGAATGGGAATGGATACCAAGAAAATTCAGTCCAGAAAGAGCTTTAGCAACTCCACGCTCTGTTCAAGCTTTAATCAAACCCAATCCTAAAGTTATTGCTGATGATATTTGGGCAAAATTATTATGGGCAGGATTAAATTTAACAGGAGAAGATTTGCCTGACAATAAAATATGTCACAGTTATACTTATCCTCTAAAACTGGTTCAAGCAGTAGCTATTACTTGGTTGTTTGCTGGAGTACGTAATAATGAAATAGTGCGCTTGAGAACGGGGTGTATTCGTTGGCAAAAGGACGATGTAATTATTCCTGGTACTAGCGAAGTAGTTTCTAAAGATGCAATTTGTTATTTAGAAATTCCAGTTAACAAAACAAGCCCTGGTTATACAAAACCAGTTGATAAAGCATTAGGAGAAGCAGTTGAAATCTGGGAAAAAATACGCCCGAAACAACAACCATTACTAGATAAAAAAGACGGGAGTTTTGTTGACTTTCTTTTTATGTATCGCGGTAAAAAAATCGGACAAGGATTTATTAATGATTCAATTATTCCTATACTCTGTAAAAAAGCTGGAGTACCAACAAAAGATGTAAAAGGTAATATCACTAGTCACAGAGCTAGGTCAACTATTGCGACTCAGTTATCTACATCAAAAGACCCAATGACCCTTTTAGAGTTGAAAGATTGGCTAGGTCATTCTCATCTTAGTTCAACAATTAGCTATACCAAAGTAACTCCCACAAAACTTGCGAAATCTTATCAGGATGCAGAGTATTTTAAGCGTAATATTCGCACTGTTGAAGTGTTAATTGACCAGGACGCAATTACTACTGGTGCAGTTACAAATGGTGAACCTTGGAAATATTACGATTTAGGTCATGGGTTATGCACTTATGACTTCTTTTCCCAATGTAAACATCGTATGGCTTGTGCTGGATGTGGTTTTTATATTCCCAAAGGTTCTAGTAAAGCACAAATAATCGAAGCTAAGGGTAATTTAGAGCGAATGCTTCAAGAAATTCCTCTTACTGAAGATGAACAATTTGCGGTTGAAGAAGGGATAGAAGCACTAACCAAACTTAAAGAAAAACTAGCAGATGTTCCTACCCCATCTGGTAAAACTCCCAGACAATTAGAGGAGGAAATAAACAATGCTTAAGAGAAATACATCAGGTTTAGAAGCTCATGCCCAACAGAAGCGAGAATCAGCAATAAAAAGAACAGAAGACGCTATTGCTAGACTGATTCAAGAGAAGCGACCTGTTAATTTTAAAACCGTCTCAGAAGAGTCTGGCGTATCTAGAACTTGGCTCTATAAAGAACCAGAGATTAAAGATAGAATTAATCAAATTAAAAACAAGCAAACAAACAAATTTCGTAGTAAAAAAAAGGTTGATAATCAATTGACTAATCAACCAATAGACACATCTCAAATAGATGAACTAAAAACTAAAATCAAAAAGCTAGAAACTGAGAATTACGCTTTGAGAAATCACTTAGAAGTTGTCTATGGTATGACTGAGCCTCAGCTAGTAGAAAAGGTTAAAGTTTTACAGCAAGAAAACGAAGCTTTAAAAATGCGATTACAAGGCAGTAGTCATGAAGCTAACCAGCAACTAATAGACCGCATTCATAGTCTTGAATTAGAAAATCAAAAACTCCTCAAAGAGAGGGAACAAATAGACCAACTTAAAATAGATTTGGTGTTAGCACAACAAAAAATTCGTGAATACGAACAAGCTAAAGATAATAGTAACCCCAAGTTAATTGTACTCGAACGGGGTTCACAAGGTCTTGAGCTTGGCTCAAGACACGACCCCTTACAAAAAAAGCCAAATTCGATTAGTAGTGATTCAATTCTAGATACTCTTAAACCACGTTTTAAAGATATGGGAGTTAGGCTTAATAAAAAACTAAATGAATTAATTGAATCACTTGAAAAAGAACAAGTACAAAATGCAGTATCGGCAGTTGAAGAATACTTGGCTACTGGAAAAAAAGTTAAATCAAAAGCTGGTTTATTAAGAAAAGCATTGGAGGAATCATGGACACCTAATTTAACTGACCAAGAACGGGTTATAAGTCAAACCAAAGATACTTTTTCCGAATGGTATAAATTAGCCAAGGAAGAGGGTATTGTACAAGCCAGTCAAGGTACTAAAAAAGGCATCCTAGTTCTCGAACCTACGGGAGAATGGACACCATTTGAAGCTATGTTAGAAAAGGGTTGGACGTTAGAATATTTGGAGGAAAGAGCTAGAAAATAATCTACGTTGTAGAAAGTTTCTATAAAATAAATCCTTTCTTCGTGGCTGCTTTAGAAGTAATAAAATGACATAAAAACCAAAGTATTGGGGATTCTAACCGTGGATTTGTCAGGAAACAGCTACGACACTCTTGTTGTGGATCATCGCAGTGCCAGAATTTTGCAACAACTATACAAAATAGACGAAACAGATCTGAACCTGCTGAAAATGGCAGGGTCTTTTATGTTACCCCAGGTGGAAGAAATAGTATTTAATTGGTACTCTTGGTTGGAAACCCAGCCAGAATTTGAGCAATTTTTCTCGGATAAACGAATTCTTCATCACGTTCGCCAAAAACAACATGATTACTGGCAAGAATTTTTGGCTGGTGAAATCAGTGAAGGTTACGTACAAAGGCGGCGGATCATAGGAGAAACCCATGCTCGAATTGGCTTATCTATGACGGTTTTTTTTGCGGGTATGAGCATTTTTGATCAACTATTCAGTGAGATGATGCAGAAGCAAAGCCTATCGGAAAATGAGCAGATGCAAATGTCTGATGCCATTGCTAAACAGATACATTTGGATACTGGTATTGTCTGTGAAATGTTCAACTATGTGATGAATGAGTTGATTTCTGGACAAAGTAAGGCTTTGCTGGAGATGTCAACCCCAGTAACAGAAATTTGGCAGGGAATTCTTCTATTACCTGTGGTGGGAATTGTTGATTCTAAACGGTCTCAAGATATTATGAATGCGGTACTGCAAATGATAGCTAAAACTCGGGCTAAAGAATTTATCCTTGACATTAGTGGAGTAGCAGTGGTGGATACTGCTGTTGCTAATTATTTGATTAAAATTACCAAGGCGACTCGACTTATGGGCTGTGAA
>JASJDB010000282.1 GCA_030065315.1 Xenococcaceae cyanobacterium MO_167.B52
TGTCTTTGATAATTTCGGCTTCTGGGTAGAGGGACTGCATATAGGCAATTTGTCTATTAAGGTCGTCTTTTTGCTTTGAGCTTGAGACTCGGCAATAGCAAACAAGGGAAGCGTTAGCTGCTCCACGAATATAGGCTTCGACATCGTAGAGTCTTTGCCCTGCTTCGTTTTTGATAATTGGGATCTTCCCTTCGTTGGCATATCTTCTTAGGGTGTTTGGGTGTAAACCCAGTTTCTCAACTGCTTTTCTTAATGGTACATAAGCCATACAACCAAGTATAGCTTAAATATCAGCTATTGTTAGCATTAGTTAGCAAAACCACAACTGTTAATCAACCTTCCTGCTAATCAAAAATCAAACTCAGAATTAAATCTGCCGAACTGACGTTAAATAAGATAAGATTGTTGGCTTTGACTTTTCTTTTATAACATTTGTTACAAATATTCGTTAGTACTTAATACTTTTTCTGCCAGGATTTCAGATAAGTCCAATTTCCTGTAACCGCTGGTTCAGAAATTCTCCTGCGATGATATCCTCGAATTGTTTGGGATAGTCATGAGTAATACAAGAAGCTAGGCAAGCAAGATTCATTGTAGAAACTGGGTGCATAAAAAAGGGAATAGAATATCGTGGAGTTGACCATAAATCTTGTGGTGGGTTCACGACTCGATGAATGGTAGATTTTAATTTTTTATTGGTGAGTCTTTCCAACATATCCCCTACATTTACAACAATTTGTTCAGGAAGGGCGGTTACAGATATCCATTTTCCATCTTGACGTAAAATCTGCAAGCCATCTGCACTTGCTCCCATTAGTAGGGTTATTAAGTTTATATCACCGTGAGCTGCTGCTCTTACTGCACCCCGATTAACATCTTGGGGATTTTCAAGAGGAAAATAGTGAATAGCCCGTAGTATGCTGTTTCCTAATCGAACTTGATTATCAAAATAAAATTCGTCTAATTCTAGATAAATTGCGATCGCTCTTAAGATTTGAATTCCTGCTGCTTCTAGAATGGAGTAGGCTTGGGTAGTAGCAGTTTTAAATTGAGGTACTTCCTGGGGAAAGACATTTTCAGGATATCCTAAAGAAGCTCTATCTGCTGATGAAAGTTCTTGTCCTACATGATAGAACTCTTTTAAATCCCCAATGGTTCTACCTTTAGCGTGTTCTTTCCCTCTGGCTGTATAACCTCTTTGTCCTTTTACACCTGGTAGTTGGTAGGCTAGTTTAGTGGTTTCTGCTAGAGCGAAAAATTGTTTTACTGATTGGTATAAATTGGCTGTCAGTTCATCGGATAAACTATGATTTCTCACTGCCACAAAGCCAATATTTTGGAAGGCATCCCCTAAAGTTTGCACAAAATTTTGTTTGCGAATTAAGTTACCAGAGATAAAATCACTCAAGTCAACGGAGGGAATCTCATCGTATAGAATTTCGCTCATAAATAGAACAGGTCGGTGTAAATAAAGATACAACTCAAATGAGGTGTTAGGTATGAGGCAATGAACAATGAACAATGAACAATGAACGATGAACAATCAACAATCAACCTATTAAATTTTCAGTCGATAACCCATACCCCTCACTGTTTCTATACATTTATTACCTAATTTTTTACGTAAATAACCCACATAAACATCAACGATATTAGAGCCTGGATCGTAATCGTAGCCCCAAACTAAGTCTAATAGCTGTTGTCTGGTCATTACTTGGTCTGGATGGCGGAAAAATACTTCTGCCATAGTAAATTCTCTGGCTGGAAGTTCCAATATGCGACCGCCGATATGAATTTTACGAGTCCGCAGATCCAGAGTCATATTGCCTCGTTGGAGCTGCATTTTGGCTTGGGTTGGGGTGGTATTATTAACAGTGTTTCTGAGTCTAACTTCAATGCGTGCTAATAATTCAGCAAAACTAAAAGGCTTAGTCATATAATCATCTGCACCACCTTTTAAACCTGCAACTTTATCCATTACATCATCTCTAGCAGTCAGGATAATTACGGGAAAATTTAATCCTTGTCCGCGCAATTCCTCTAGGACGCTTAAACCGTCTTTTTCTGGTAAGCCCAGGTCTAGTAGTGCTAGGTCAAAAGAAACGCTAAGGGCTAAAGCGATCGCACTTTCCCCATCTTCTGCTACGGTAGTGTTGTAGCCTTTGGCTTTCAAACCTTTTTCGATAAAAGCTGCAATTCTTGCTTCGTCTTCCACAATTAAAATTTGCTTCATAAGACAGTGTTTTTACTTAGATTCTAGAGGAAAAATTAAGGTAAAAGTTGAGCCAACTCCCAAACGACTTTCGAGATTAATTGAGCCTTTATGAGCTTCTACAATTGCTTTGACAATGGATAGACCCAAGCCTGAACCTTCTGAGCAACGGGCAGTACTTTTAACTCTGGCAAATCGCTCGAAAATTCGCTCTTGTTCTTGGAGGTCTATTCCTGTTCCTGAGTCCCGAACCCAAAATTCGACATTTTTTTGGGTTGTTCTAGAGCCTAAAGCGATAAGACTATCTGGGGAGGAATGTTGTACTGCATTGTTTGCCAGATTAATGACTGCTTGAGTAAACCGCTGACGATCTACGATCATTATCCCTCTTCCTATTTTCTCTAAACGCCAATTACGCTGACCTAAAGTTGTGATTTTGCTGAATAATTCTTTGGTGAGTGAAGTGATATCAACCACTTCTGATTCTAAGAAATCGGGACGTTCCGCTTTTGCCAGTAAAATTAAATCTTCTACCAGACGATTCATACGGTCTAGTTCATCAAGAACAATTTTGATAGTTTCTTGTTGTTCTTGAGGATCATCTCCCATTAGTTCTAAATGTCCCCTAATAATCGTAATTGGGGTGCGTAACTCATGTCCTGCATCATTGATAAAGTCTCGTTGAATCGCGAAAGCATTTTCTAAGCGATTCATCATCTCATTAAAAGTATTGCCTAATTCTGCTAATTCTCCTTCTCCTTGAACCTTAATCCTTTGGCTGAGGTCGGATTCGTTAATAGCTTTTACTGTACCTGCCAATTGTCTTATGGGATATAAAACTCTTCCTGACGCAAACCAAGCAATCATTAATGCGATCGCCAGCATAAAAATCAATACTTCAATAATGGCATCTAATGCTTCTACTGCTTCTTGCCTTTCTCCTGATGTCATATGGGCAATTACAAATACTCCCAAGGTTTCCTGGCTAGTTTTAATCGGAATAGCTTTGTATAGAATACTGCCAATACTTGGATCAGGAACTATTTCTTCTCTTCGTTCTTCATCGGTCAACTTCTCCCATCGCTCCATTAGTTTTGAACCAGGTCTAATGATGGCAGGTAAAGCTGTGGAACTAGATTTATAAAATTTACCATCTACAATAGCGATCAGAAAATTATCGTCTTCTGGAATTCTGCTATCAATAAACCGATCAAAAAAGCGATAAATTGTCAGGTTTATCTGTTCTTTGGGATTAAGTATATTTTGATCGTAGATTATTTTGGGTTCTACGGCTGATTTCAAGAGATTTTCGAGGAGTAGTGTTTCAAAATCTTCAATTTCTTCCCGCATATCATCTTTAACTCGATGATCAACTTTGTTGTATAAACGTTGCTGAGTAGTAGGAATTGCAGCCACTACGAAGAGAATCATCAAAACAGCGTACCAAAACAAAATACGAGTTCTTGTCTCTTTGTAGATTGGAAATTGATTCAATTTAAAACCATTGAATTTAAGTTTATTTAACCCTAAATAACTAATACATTTCATAAAAATTGGCAGTTATTACATAAGTACTTTATCAGTATTTCGCTGTGTAACATTGATCATCTGATACTTATTGGCGGATTACTGATTACTTTTTACTCTTTGATGAAATTCCTCTCATAAAAGTTTCACAAATGATTCATTGAAGACTGCCAAAGTATTAATAACGAGAAAAGATTAAACCCTAGCTGATTTAAGTTTTTCTCACACTTAACCTCTAACAACCTGCACTAATAGCGGGGTTATCATGGCTTCAATCTCTCCCTCATCTGTGATTACTGGCGAATATAAAAGAATAATGGTCTATTCCCATGATGCTTTCGGTCTGGGTAATATCCGCCGAATGTTAGCAATTTGCCAATATCTACTCAAGTCAATACCTAACCTCTCTATTCTATTAATATCTGGCTCGCCAATGTTGCAAAGCTTTCGCTTGCCAATGGGATTAGACTATATCAAACTGCCCTGTTTAAATCGTGGTTGTTCAGGAAACATGGCGGTTAAGTATCTCAATGCTGATATTAATTCTATTTTGCAACTGCGTGCAGAATTAATTTTAGCAGCAGCTAAAAACTACCAACCAGATTTGGTTCTAGTTGATAAAAAGCCATCGGGAATTCAAGGGGAATTAGACCTCACAATTGATTATCTCAAGAATAATTTGCCAGCAACTCAGTGGGTGCTACTCCTGAGAGATATTTTGGATACTCCAGCTAAAACTGTTAACGAATGGGAAAAAGAGGGTTATTACCTGCAAGTAGAGTCGATTTATGACCGCATTTTAGTCGTAGGAATGCAGAAAATATTTGATATTTGCCGAGAGTATCAATTTAATAATAGGATCGCATCTAAAGTGCGTTTTTGTGGCTATATTCGCAAACAATCAGGCTTAAAAAATCGTCGCACAGTTCGCCAAGAATTGGATATTAAACCAGATGAAAAACTGGTTTTAGTAACTCCTGGTGGTGGAGAGGATGGCTACTATTTAATTAGTAACTATCTAACTGGATTAGAGCAAAATCGCGATCGCTTTTGTCAAGAAAAGGTTCGTACTGTCATCTTTTGTGGTGCGGAAATGCCATCCTACCAACAAAAGCAAATCTACCAACAAGCAGCCTCCTATCCAGAAGTTACAGTACTGGAGTTTACTGATGACATGATGAGTTATATCAATACGGCGGATCTAGTAGTGTCTATGTGTGGCTACAACACTATTACTGAAGTATTGCAAAAAGGGAAAAAAGCCCTTGTAGTTCCCCGTATCAAACCAGGACAGGAGCAACTAATTCGCGCTGAAAGTATGGCAAAAGCAGGATTAATTAAAATGATCCATCCTGAGTTACTTAATCCTGATTTATTAATTGGAAATCTTTTTAGTAGTTTAAACTCATCTCAATATTCTGGTTATATAAATCGTCTGGATTTTGGTGGCTTATCCAAAGCAAGTAATTACTTAAGTATGCTTTTATTCAAATCTTTCTATGGAACTCAGGCTGAATCTCTTGCTCTCCAATCTGCTTAAGCCTTGCAAGAATAAAGCCACAACAATCAGCAATCAACAATTAACAATTAACAACTTAAAATTATGCCTAAATTAATGTTTTATTGCCAACATATTCTTGGCATGGGTCATCTAATCCGTAGTATTGAAATAGTAAGAGGTTTAATTCCTGATTTTCAAATTTGTTTCATTAATGGAGGACAAGTTATTGAAGAATTTCAATTTCCTCCAGAAATTGAAGTAGTTAATATTCCTGCGGTAAAAACTGACACTGAATTTAATGAACTTAGACCCGTAGATGATAATTTAACTATGGAAGAAGTAGAAACTATTAGAAAAAATATGCTCTTAGATATCTGCGATCGCTTTAAGCCAGATATTTTAGTTATTGAGCTATATCCTTTCGGTAGAAGACGCTTTTCGTTTGAGTTAATCCCCTTAGTAGAAAAAGCCCAATCTTTAGGAACTAAAATAGTTTCTAGTGTTAGAGATATTGTCGTAACCAAACAGAATCAGCAACGTCATGAAGAGAAAGTTTGCCGATTAATCAATCAATATTTTGATATGTTATTGATTCACGGTGATCCGAATTTTGTCAAACTAAATCTAAGTTTTTCTCGTATTGAAGACCTTAATTGTCCTGTACATTATACAGGTTACGTAGTCCAACCAGTACCAAATATTGCAACATCTCAAGTAATTGTTGATCAAGATAGACCCTTAATTTTAGTTAGCGTGGGTGGTGGTAGATTTGGACATGATTTATTAGAATGTGTAGCGAACACTGCACCTATCTTAAAACAGCAAATTCCCCATCATATTCAGATGTTTACTGGACCTTTTTGTCCCGACCCAGTATTCCAAAAACTACAAACTATCACTAAAGAGCAAGATAATATTATCGTTGATCGCTACACTACCAATTTACTTCATTATATGCAGCAAGCAGACCTATCTATCGGAATGTCTGGCTATAACACCACGATGAATATTTTAAGCACTGGAGTCAAAGCCATGATGATGGCATTCCAGGGTAATAATGACAAAGAACAAGAAACTCGTGTCAAAAAATTAGACAATTTAGGCAGAGTTAAAATGATTCAACCAGAGGACTTAAACCCTGAACTATTTGCCCAACAAATTATCACTTATTTGCAACAAAACCCCACCCAGTTAAGTCTAAATTTAGATGGTGTTAGCAACACCAAAATCTATTTAAAAGAATTAATCAATGAACAAGAGATATTGCAACAACAATTAGCCCTAAAGGACTCCCTAAAGGGGACACCTTCGGATAAGCTTCGCGTCCAATTAACAACTAACCACTAACCATACCTTCTCATCAATTAGACTTGTTTTATCCCTCATGGTATATCTGACAGGGGTTTGAGCTATCTAGAAGGTGCTACTGAAATTTGTCAGTGTAGACTAGTGCAAAAAATAACTTTTTTAAAGCTTTTAAAGTTATTTTTTGCGTTTGAAAGTACTAGCTAAACTCATTATGCTAAACAATCCGAAAATAGCATTAGGCTCAGGGATAGCGTTAGGAGGTTCACTGCCTAAATTACTAATATAAGCAGTAGAATCACCAAGAGGATCAGTAGCATCGCCAATGATAAAAGTCAAAGTATTACCTGTGCTTCCGTCACCAACAAATTGAGAAAAAGTCAATACTGGATCTGTATTTTCAGTCACAACTCCATTTAATTCAGTTCCAGGAATTCTTAGTCCACCAGGATTATTAATATTGATAGGACTTCCATTAGCAAAGGCTATGTTATTTCCATTAATAATTAAACCAAATGCATCTACGAATTGGGTGCCAACAGAGTCAAAAAATTCATCACTTCCAAAAGCGACATCAAAGAAAACTGTATCTTTCCCAGGCATCATGTCGAAGGTGATGTCGAATTGGGTAACATCAAAATGATTAAAATTTCCTGCTGATAATGGATCTAGTAGAGCCTCTTGTGCTGGAGTCGCCGTGACCCCATAAATAGTCGAGTTTAATGGGGAAGTATCAGGTCCATCTGCGTAATCACCAACGTCTCCAGTACTAATTACGATACCTCCTGCTTTTGAGCCGATGCCATTATAAGTCCCACTAACGTTAGTGAAAGTTCCAGTCGAAGCCTCTCCAGTTATTAATGACTGACCGCTAAGAGTGGCACCTGTGACGGTAATACCACTGTTATCAGCAATAAGAGCAGTAATTAAATCATTAACATCGGTAGTTCGAGTAATAGTAATTGCTTGTGCACCAGCTTGCAATCCAATCAATCCAGCTGTTCCAGCGAAAATAATGGCTGATAACTTCTGCAAGAAGTAAAGTTTATTCATGACCTGTTTTTGATATGAATTGTAAAAAAAACAATTTTATTAGCTAGTTCAAAAGCTAATAGAACAATTCTAAAGTTTATTTAAAGTTGAGAATAGTATCTAGAACACATCTTCATCAAATCTTTAATAAAAAAGGGTTATTGGTTGATTTCCAGTATTTCTAATTTTTAATCCAACTAAACAACTCGCGGTAAATACCTAAGTAAAATTAATTACATATTGAGAACTAAAATTATCAAGTACTTTTTCGAGGTATTCGAT
>JASJDB010000283.1 GCA_030065315.1 Xenococcaceae cyanobacterium MO_167.B52
AGATACAACACTTTAAATTTGTGGGAATTTAGAATGCAGAACGACCTTCGGTAGTCAAGGGCGCGACACTGGAACTTGATTCCAGTGCTTGAGTCGCCCGCGCTGCGCGTATAGAATTCAGAAAGGTTTAAGCTAATTCTACGCTTTAAACTAAAAGTATACTTTGTCAAAAGCCTAGCAGCTTTTATTACATACGATAAATAACTCCACGCCAAACTCATCGGATTCTATTTCTACTGGTAAAGAGCGAAACTTAGAGCGAGCGAATATTATTTCTAGTTCTTCTGCGGAGCGATATATCAGATGCCATTCTAAGATTTGTTCTAGTAAAACTCGATCAGGATTTGCTGCATGAAAATTACCCAAGATCACTGTACCATTGGGTAATAGATGCTCATAAATCCAGTTGAGTAAAGAAATCAATTCCCGATCACGAAGATAGTTACTCATACTCACACTGTATATTATTTGTTGGGGAGGTATGGTCATGCGATTGTTATTCTGTGCTAAGAGTAAGACATTTTCTTGCACAAAAGTCAGACAATCATTACAGCCAATTTTCCTGGCAAGATTGGCAGCGCGAGCTAGATAGCGATGATTGAGATCGATGCAAGTAACTTTTATATTGGGTGGTGTAGTCTGAAAATAGAGGTCTAAAATTTCATTGGCTGCACCACTAGCGAGACTGGTTACAGGCATAGGATTGGAAGATGTCCAGTTATTTGCTAGTTCATTGAGAGTAGCGGTAATAATATTGCCTCGGTTTTTGAGAGCTAAACAGGTGGGAATTGAGCGAATCCAACGGTCAATATATACTCCTAAATACCCGTCTCCTTCTGGCTCATTTTGAGAAAGAATTTCTACGATATAGGAATCATTGGCGCATTCACGGGGTTTGCGAAAAGCGGAATCGATAAAGCTACTTAACATAAAGAAAGGGAAGGTTTCCCGAAATACATAAGTGCCAATGGCTTGCTCCATTTTCGGCTCATGAATAATTTGCTCTCGCATCGAGTTTATCAACATATTGCAAGCTCGACTGACAGTTTCTTGTACCGTTTCTTCACTGATTTTTTTATCTCTTAAATCTTGTTCTATTCCTGAGAGGTTTTTTTTAAATAACTCCACTTCACTGATTAATTCTGGTGGAATTTGTTTTTGCCCCATAAAGCCAGTGCGAGAGAAGGCAAATTCTGGCTCATAAATCATTTGACCCATAATATAGGAGAGAAGGGAAGAAGTTTCTCTGAGACGGGAAGAGAGATTATAAGCTAGTGATTGATAAAAACGGGCAGAAAGACCAGGTACAGAAACTAAAAGAGAGTAAAGCATAGTTTTTTGTAAAATTAAGACTTCTACTGTCTCTTCTGCCACAATTTTGTTACTATGAGCCATATCCTCTAAAAGGGATATTTCACCAAAAATGTCTCCAGGCTGTAAAAATGCGATCGCAACACCTTTCCCAGAAGCAGCACTTTCTACCCGAACTATACCTTGATGCAAGATATAAATAGACTCGCAAATACAACCTTCTGTAATGATTACAGTATCTTTGGTATAGGTTGCACTTTCAGCTTTTTCTAATAGCAAGTTATAGTCTTCAACAGTCAGAAATTTTAATTTATTTTCCATAACTCTAATACAGGGTTTTTCTTGACTGTTGGGTAATATCTACACATTTGGCTTGATCGGGAAATAATGACATCCAGGCGGTTTTTCTTTGTTGGGGTGATTCAATTGCTAAATTCCAAAGACTTTCATAGAAGAAAAAGGAAACACCTGCAAAATCATATTCTCTAACACTATTAACTTGCTGACGAATTCTGCCAAACATAACGGGGCGACCTTTGAGACCTGATAAAATACCGATACTTACAGGAATATGATTTTTGGCTGCAATAACTTCTGGTTGGGTTATTTCTCTGGTAAAACTCCTATGACTGGAACGATAGACTTGCAATACTAATTCTTCGATTAAACCTTTCCTTTCCCAAGTTTGCCAGTCGAGGAGAAAGGAATTGAGAGAAAAGTTTTGAGGGTTAGGAGATAGGGAAACAATTGCTTCGGGATTGGCTTGTTTGATGGCACGGAATAATTGTTCCATGTAAGCTGTAATCTTATTGGCTCGCCACTGCACCCATTGTCGATCTTTATGATTGGTTGGAGGAGATTTTCCCTGATGTTCTTTTTGATACAGTGCTGTTGTATATTCATCGTATCCTAGCTCTGAAGGATAGCCAAAATGGTCGTCAAATTGAATGCCATCTATGTCATAGTTGCTAACCAGTTCTACTACTAAATCAGTAATAAATTTTTGGACTTCTGGATGGAGCGGATTTAACCAAACCCGTTGATGTACTTTACCTTCCCACCAGATATTTGTCCCATCCTGTCTATTGGTTAACCATTCAGGATGTGTCTTTGCCAATATAGAGTCCGCAGGTGCCATAAAGCCAAATTCAAACCAGGGAATTACTTTCATCCCTTTTTTGTGTCCCTGTTGCACAATTTCTTGTAAAACATCTCGATTTTGTAACCCTGGAGTAGGGTCAAGACCATATCCGATAACTTTTTTAGCTACGGAAGAAGGATAAAGGGTATATCCCCAATTCCACACTGTAGGATAGAGGGTATTAAAATTTAATTTTGCTAGATTTGTGATCGCGTTTGTGGTACTTTGAGCAGAGAATAGGACTTCACTATCTACATTTGTTATCCAAACTCCCCGCAGTTCTTGAGATTCATCACAGTTACGATCTTTATTCGGGTTAGCAGAAGTGGGATAACCCCAGCTAGAACTAGTAATCACTACTACTAAAGCCAAAATAAATAAGAAAATAATCCATGAAGAACGACCATGTAGCCGACTGAATTGTACTAGCTTATCGGCGTAAGTATTATAAAGTTGGCTAATGCGGTATTTCATATTTATCATTGATTATTTAACATTTATCATTTAACAATAGATGTATATTCGCAACGCTGAAGAATCAGATTTACAGGCTATTGTCCGTATTTATAACGAGACTATACCCTCCCGTCAAGTGACTGCGGATACGGAACCCATTTCTGTCCCTAGTCGTCTATCTTGGTTCAGGGAGCGGGATTTTAAATATCGTCCTATTTGGGTGATGGAAATAGATAGTAGGGTAGTTGCTTGGTTAAGTTTCCAGAATTTTTATGGTCGTCCCGCTTATCAAGAGACAGCAGAACTAAGTTTATACGTAGAATCTTCTTGCCGTCGTCAAGGTATTGGTAGTAGTTTATTACAAAATGCGATCGCAAAAGCTCCTCAGTTACAAATCACAACACTACTGGGATTTATTTTTGCTCATAATCAACCTAGCCTAGATTTATTTAAACTTTATGGCTTTAATCAATGGGGTTATCTACCTAGAATAGCAGAATTAGACGGTATCAAGAAAGATTTAGTGATTTTAGGGTTATCATTATTTACCACCAATGATTGATAATTCTACAGTGGTGAAATATGTTTAACTATGGAATATACCCTTCGTAAAGCTAAGGTAGAAGATATTGCTATTCTCGATGCTATTCATACAAACAATATGAAAAGCTATGTAGAGCAACTTTACCCTTGGAATCCTCGATTATTCCGCAATAATTTTATTCCCGATCATTATGATGTAATTGAAATCAATAATTTAATTATTGGTTTAATGAAAGTTGTCTCATCAGAAACTGAAATTTATCTGGCAGAAATTCAAATTATCCAAGATTATCAAAAACAAGGAATTGGAACTAATTTAATACAATCGCTGATTCAAGAAGCACAAATAAGCAATAAAAAGTTATGGCTTAAAGTTCTTAAAAATAATCCAGCGAAAAAACTTTATCAAAGATTAGGATTTATTAAGCAAGAAGAGTTAGCTTATCATTTTATAATGGTTAAATTATCAGATATTTAAAAGGTTATAAAATCTAGAGTAGAGGCTCAAAACCTTTGCAATGCCAGAAAATTATTTGGGATCTACTCTTGAACCAATCCCTAAGAAAATCACCCTAACACCTACTACCTAAAACGACGCGAAGCGAATCCTTTAGGGCTAACACCTATCGCAACCGAGGATTATAACCTTTTTCAGAAAGCCCTAATTATATCTTCGCCAAAAGTTTATAGCCTTTCTCAAATAAGTGAGGTACAGTCAATTAACTATGAACAATGAACAATGAACAATGAACGATGAACGAAAACCAAGATATTTCTTGTATCTCATTAAAAAGAGTAAGTGTAAGTAGGCAATAGGGGGATTTAGTATTACTGCCAGTTTTTTAGTTGTCTAGTTTGAGCTTGTAACTTGTTAGTTAAATGTTTCCGTTGCTTTTCAAAACCAGCAGCTATAACAATTGAGCAAATTCCAACACATAAGCCAACAATCCATTTTAAGAAAGAATAAGTTAACACTAGAATTACTAACTGATAAATGACAGTTAGGATAATTGTAATTGTTCCTGTAAAAAGAAAAGCTCGGATTTTAAAGCCCAAACCAATCGCGATAAAAATTAAGCTAATAATACTAGGAACAATGCCAATATGTTGATGGAAAAGTGCAGCGATACAAATAATACTAGTACCTATAAGACGAACATAGTGACGCTTTTGACGGGAAGATTGTAAATAAGAATCGAATTGGGCAATATACAAAATTGATAAACTGATTATTCCTGCTAACCAGATAGAATCGGTGTTGTATTGCCAAACCACTCTGAGTATGCCCCAGTTGATAAATCCCAAACTGACATAGCTCCAGCGGAAATTCTTTTGATAGTAGGCAATGCGAACATAAAAGAGTGCAGTGCAAAATAAACTCAGATCAGATATGTCTTCTGCTGTTACTAGAGCCATTAGTGCAGGAATAATTAAAGCAGTATGTCGCCAAGGTGTGGCTCGCCAACCGAAGTTTTGCCAGGGGATTTGATAGATAGCTAAAGCTACAATACAAGTTAAAATTACGCGCCAAGGATCGAATAAGCTGAGTTTAGTAATAATCAGGCGACTATAAACTAAGGTAGCAGCAATTTCTACTAGTCCTACATATACCCACCAGTCTAAATCGCTTCGCTCTAGTTCGGAGTTCGCAGTTAGGAGTTCAGAGTTATCTCTGTTCAACTGTTTCTGTGGTGAAGTACGATCTCTTCCTTGAATCAGTGCATAACCACCAAGACAGAAACTTATTCCAATACTAATTAGAGTCAAGCGGGGTGCAGTGCTTTCAATTGCGATACCCGCAGCCAAAATTTTCAGAATACTACTGATTGCCCAATGGATATGAGCAATTAAAATAAATTGGGACAGACTAAGATAAGCAATAGTTGTTTGATCTCGATACCACCAGGCACCAATACGATAGGTAAACGCGATCGCAGCAGCAACTAATGCTAAGATCGTTATACCATCGGCAATACTGCCCTCTGACGATCTTTGCATCTGATAGATTACTAATTCATAGATACCGAAAGATATTCCTGTAAAGCCTAGATATTTACTAGTGATGTTGGTTTGAGTATCATCTAGATTAATGCTAATGAGGATAATAGCTGCTGTAATAGTTAACAATCCTGTGTAGCTATTAAAGTATGACAGTCGCCATAAAATAGCTAAGATTGCATATATTAAGGGAATATAGGCAAAATTTGAGCTTCTCCAAGATAAATCTCTTCTTTCTTCCCTAGGAATAGCTAAAGACTTCCTTTGCCATCTTATTAACCCTAAAGATAAGATTCCTAAAATAATATTGGCAACTGCTAAAGCTAAACGATTCCCTCCATTTCCAATAACCAACCCCCCGATTAGTAATTCGGTGAGCCAAACTAAAGCATATAAAACAAAGTTGTTGGGTTCTTTTCGGTAACGCCAAATAATCCCGATGGTAACTAAAATTGTGGTTAGTAAATACTGAGGATATGCCTTAAGCTGATTCATTTCCAGATACATAACAGTCAATAAAACTATTTCAATTGCTATTAATGCGATCGCCCAATAGTCTGTGGCTTGAATATATTTCTCAATCAGTTTAAAGTTTTTCTCTTCGATTCCCACTCCCAAAATCCCGAAATCATTACGTTGGGAGATATAAGAAAGTTTAGGAGTATGAAGGGTATATTGCAAGTATTGACGCAATAGATATAAACCCAGAATAGTAACTGCGCCAACTATTAACCAATCCCAATTCGTAATATAGCCATAAAGTACAGCGGGAATTAAAGCTAAACCAAAACCGATATGAATTACCGTTATGATAGTGCGACGCAGACAATAAGCATTCACCAGCATTAATCCCATTGCTAGTACTAGACTGATAATTCTGGTTTCAGCTTGTCCAAATACTAGAAATTGAGCCGTAATTAGAGTTGTGCAACTCAGTAGAGTTGCTAAACGCCGTTGTTTTATCCTGCGGGTATATTTAGCAACAACTGTGAGCATTGGAGGAATAGATAACCAAACTAATGCCCAACAAAATACTATAGGAGAGGGATTTGTTTCAATTTGAGACAAGAAACAACTATAACTAATAGCTGCTAGTAATAAACCAAAATACCAGCAACTTTTTCGGAAAATCAACCCTGTACCCGCAGTTCGCGAACCACCCCTACCAAAATTAATCTGGGTTTGTTTTAAAGTACATATTCCCAACTCCATAACTGCTAATGCGGTTAAGATACTTCCCCAAACTAGTTGACTTAGATTGGGAAAAATCACATTAATACCATTGTTAATAGTAACTAACCCTAAGAGATGGGTAATATAAATTAGATTAATTCTTGTTGGCTGACGAATCTTCGCAACATAAACCAAAGTAAGAGTAGAAAATAATAGATTTAAAGATCGCCAAATTGGATTAGAGAAACTTAAACCAGTTAATCCCATACCCAAAAGCAAGGTTAAAGATTCTGCATATAAAGCTAATTGGGGTTTTTGACGACGATATAACCAAGTTGCAATAAAAACAAACAAGATTATATAGGGGAAAAGAGTCACTCCAAAAACTGACTCAGGAAAGTACTCAGTATTGCTAACATTAACAGCAAGGTTTAAAGCTTCATTGCGGAAATTATCAGGAATTAATTCTTTAGATACGTATAGAGTTTGTAAGCCAACAAAAAAAATAGCAGTTAGATCCAGTTTGAGCCAATAAAGAGTCAAACGCTGACTAAATAAATGAATTACTAAAAGATTAATTATCAGAGTTTCCCAGAAGAATAGTTCTGATTGAAAAATACCTGAGTATATAGAACTTAACCAGGTTTGTGTCAGTAGAATCATACTAATGATCTGAAAAACTTTACCCAAAAAAGTATTAGTCAGTCTTTCCAATTCTGCTTGATTATCAGTAGGTGCAAGATTTTGATTCTTTCTATCTATTGTTAAATAAATTGTCCCCAATAGCCAAGCAAATAATGCGATCGCTAAATTATAATTGGTAAAACTTTCCGTATCTATATCAGTAATTAAACCCCTAGCTAATAATAATGACCAAGCAGCAAATAAAAACAATAAATTAACTGCGGGATATTTTTGCTTAGGTAGCAAAAACTTATAGTGAAACAAAGCAATGGCAATAATTCCTCCATAGATAGTGACTGTAGAAAATAGAGGCAAATGCCAGCCCAAATGTAGATAACTAAGGAGTAAAAATAAAACCAAAGCTAACTTACTTTTTTTATACTCATTGAGACGGGATTGTAGATAGATAATAGTAGTCAAAGTGATAAATGCGATCGCGATAGTCAGCCATTCTAAAAGATTAGTACCTAGATTAAACTGACTAATTGCCCAAAAATTAATAGGAACAAGTAAAATAGCAATGTTTTTTAAAGTTTGAGCAGT
>JASJDB010000284.1 GCA_030065315.1 Xenococcaceae cyanobacterium MO_167.B52
AATCGTGATAAAGTAACACCAAACTCTTTGCCAGATTCTTCTTGTAAATCTTTATAAAACCACTCTTCTACTAAGCTTTGAACTGAAACTATATTTTGAGTTTCTTTTGCCATTAAAACTTCTAAAACTAAGTCAAAATTACCTGTATCTAAAAAATGCCTAGCTAAGGTAGTCTTCCCAACTCCTCCTTCTCCTTGAATTACGATTATTTTATGATGTTGAGCTACTAGATTCTCTAAATCAGCAAGAGATTCTTGTCTTCCTAAAAACTGAGATGATTCTTTTTGCTCTAAGGCATCAGATTGCTTAAATAAATTCTGTTTAGCTATAAAATATTGCTCAATAATAGTCCGAAAATTATTCTTAGTTACTTTTTTTCCTAATAATTCCGATAGAATTTGCCACAATAAATAACCAACATCTTTAGCGTGTCCTTCGGTACAACCATATTCATCGGCGATAATGCCATAGGTCTTACCTTGCCAAGCACTTTTTAAAATAACATACTGTAGATCATTAAGAGAAGTCCCTGCATTAGTAGCCAGGATTTCATCTACTAATAATAATGCTTGATCTACATTCATAATTTTGTCTATATTGTAAAAAACTCAGGTACAAAATAGGAGTTAGCTCTATTTTATCCCTGAGTAAATGATATTAAAAGGATGTATAGTGATTTATCTACTTAGACTGTAGTAATATCTTTTTCCTTAGCAGCTAACAGTTGATCTATTTTTTGGGTAAATTTGTTAGTAATTTTTTGAATTTCCTCTTGTAAATCTCGTGACTCGTCTTCGGATATTTCACTGTTTTTTTCTTGTTTTTTCACGGAGTCAATAGCATCACGACGAATATTACGAATCGCCACTTTTCCTTCCTCAGCAAGCTTACCAGCTACTTTTACTAGTTCTTTACGTCTTTCCTTGGTTAAAGGAGGAATATTTAAGCGAATTGTTGTCCCGTTATTGTTAGGGGTTAGTCCTATATCAGACATAGATATAGCTTTTTCGATCTGAGCCATACTACCCTTATCATAGGGCTGAATAGCAATGGTAGTTGCATCAGGGGTAGTAATATTTGCTAGGGCTTGTAACGGCGTTTCCGTTCCATAATAATCCACTACTACTCTATCTAATAGGGAAGTACTGGCTCTTCCCGTTCTGATAGTATTAAAAGACCTTTGAGTTGCATCAATGGTCTTTTGCATATTTTCTTCAATATCAGTTAACTTCACAGAAACCTCCTACAATAGTTCCCACAGGTTCTCCTTTTGTTGCACGAACAATGTTACCGTGTTTAGCAAGATTGAAAACAACAATAGGGATATTATTTTCCTTACATAATGCGATCGCTGTACTGTCCATTACTTTGAGATCATGAGCCAGAACATGAGCATAGGTAAGACTTTTATACAAATGAGCATCAGGGTTTGTTCTGGGGTCAGAATCATAAACGCCATCTACTTTTGTTGCTTTGAAAATCACCTCCGCATCAATTTCTGCTCCCCTTAAAGCTGCTGTAGTATCAGTAGTAAAGAATGGATTACCTGAACCCGCGCCAAAAATAACCACTCGACCTTTTTCTAGGTGACGAATGGCGCGACGGCGGATATAAGGTTCAGCGACTTCTTGCATGGAAATTGCTGTTTGAACGCGGGTCGGAATATGGATACGCTCTAAAGCATCTTGTAAAGTCATAGCATTCATTACGGTAGCAATCATTCCAATATAATCGGCAGTAGCACGATCCATCCCAGCAGCAGAGGCTTTGATACCACGAAATATATTACCACCACCAACTACGATCGCGGTTTGGATCCCGCCTTGAACTACATCAGCTATTTCCTGAGCAATATCTGCTACAACTTTAGGGTCAATTCCATAACCTAAGTCCCCCATTAAGGCTTCACCACTCAGTTTTAATAGAACTCGCTGATAACTCATCCCTGGAACAATGACCTCGATCTTTATGTGTTGTTTATCTCCCCATAAGATACCAGTTTTTTGGATTTGCTGATAAGCTCTCAGGTATTTAATTTGTCTGTTGTTATTGGTTGCTAACTATAGAGAAGTTATTTAGTGCGCCATTGTATAGGAGTACCAATAGGTTCATCATAAGTAATGACAATTTCCTGTCCAGAGAGCAGACTAGTAATACTATTTCGTAGATAAGACTTACTGAGGGGATCGCCATTCTCAATGCTTCCTGCATAGCGAATCACAGATTTATTGTCTAATAAAAATACTTCTGGAGTTACTTTAATGCCAAAGGTTTTAGCTACATCTTGAGTGGGGTCTTTTAAATAGGGAAATGATAAATTATTGTTTTGGGCAAATAATTGCATTGATTCTAAACTCTCCTCAGGATTATTACTAGAATTAATTCCGATAAAACTAAATCCCTGGGAATTAAACTCCGCTTGGATCTGCTTGATGGTATCTAAATATTTATTGACTACAGGACATTGATTACTGATAAAAATAACTGCGATCGCATTATACTGTTCTAAATAACGACCAAGATGATATACTTGCTTATCTATTCCTGGAAGCTCAAAATCTGGCGCATAATCTCCAACTAGTTTTTGATCAATTTTCATATACTATTTTTTCCATCTTATTACTCTTATCTAATAATTTAAGAGGGATTTATCTAAGCTGCCAATAGTCAGAATTACTAGTGAGATTTTAAAAGCTGAGATGAGCAATCAGTTGATACACTGGTTTAGTAAAATTCTTACTCTGCTAAGAAATCTATTGCTAATTGATTAAACTCTTCTGCCCTTTCAAAATTAGGAACATGACCGGAATTTTCCATCACTTCTAAGCGAGCATCTTTCAAGATATTCTGTATCTGTTTCCCACGGCATAAAGGAATTGCTTTATCTTTCCTGCCCCAGACCAAAAGAATTGGAATTTCCATTGAAGCTAAAGAGTTTATCTCGTCTTTTAGCCTGCCAAAAAACTGCTTGCGAAGAATTTTGAGCAATATCTCGTTAGTGTTATGGATTTTATGAAACCTTGTCACATTCTCAAAGTAGCTTTCATTAAGCAGTTCCTGATTATAAATCCAGAAATCTGTTAAGTTCTTTCTCCTAATGAAATTATTTCTTAAACCCAGTAATAATTCCCCAATTAGCGGCAGTTTAAAGAACTGAGCCGTTAAAGGTAATGGATTAGGCAGTCCCGATGGAGCAACCAGCAACAGTTTGTTGATCCGTTCTCTATGTTGGACAGCAAAGAGAATAGCAGTTCCGCCTCCCATCGACTGACCGATAATAGATGCACGACTTAGGTTCAAGCTGTCCATAAATAATAATACTTGCTCAACATAAAGTTGATAGTCATAATCTAATTTGTCCCTAGTACTGTAACCAAAGCCCCACAGGTCAAGAGCGTAGACTTTGAACTTCTCTGCCAATACATCTATATTTTCTGCCCAGAGATATGAATCGTAAAAAAAACCATGCAGTAAAATAAGTGGTTTTCCTTTTCCTTTCTCAATGTAGTGTGTCTTCCACCCATTTAAATTAATAAACTTACCTGAGGCATATTTTGTCGCCCAATCCTCAAGACGCTGACTGTTCCAGGGAATAAACTCAGACATATCCTATTTTTTTCTTCATTAAATTTTATAAACACTTTACTCTCTTACTTTTTTTTAACTCCATCCCCATCTTTTACTTGAATTAATGTCAATATCCTTGGCTAAGTCGATATAATTAACATGGAAGCAAATATCCACCTCTAAGGTATTTTCTCCTCCCCCAGATTGTAATTCTCTTCCAAAATTTGTTAAAAATTTTGCCACTTCTATCATCGATATGGGGGCATTACAAATAATTGGGATTATTAACATGATTTGCTTTAAAGATTTTTTTCCTCAAAGCATTGAAAAAAAAGGGTTTTTCTCTGAAGATAAGTACGAGAAATTTAGTACTTTGTTGGTTAACCTGAACGAATGGCTGTCACAGCAAACTGTGGAGATTATCAATATCGAAACTGTGGTTTTGCGAGATATTGATGATGAGAAAACTCGCTTTTTAGCAGAAGAACCTTTCTTTTATCAATTTATTCGAGTTTGGTATCAAATTCCAGATGTAGATTCTTCCGATACAGAAGATAGGGGTGCAACAGAATAAGTAAATTGACTAATAATATCCTCGCATTACCCAATCATGCTCACAAAATCAAATCATCCCTCACCTTCTCACAAAATCCAAAAAATTGCTCATACCTTTAGTTGGTATGGCTGGCTAAGTTTGTGGTTACAGTTAGCATTGGCATTTTCCTCAGTACTGATTTTGCTGTTTGCTGCATCTGGACGAAGATTTAGTCCTGATACTAGTACAGGAATTGGTGTTGGTATCTTTTGGTCTGTTTGTAGTTTTTTGACCTTGTGGGCAACCATATCTTTTGCCTTTCGCTACACTCGCATTGCTAAAGGATTATTGGGAGAAGCCGATGCTCCTTTACCTCCACGAAAAGCAAAGACCATTCAACTATTACGCTTGGCAATTATTCTAGGATTTGTTGGTATATTACTAGGTCTTTTAGGTGCGGGTTCCAGTTTAGCAGTATTGATTGCTAAAACTGTTTCCCAGCCTCCAGGGATGGCAATTACTAATCCTAATCGCATTGTTCGGGCTTTAGATGTATTTGTTGTAGTGGCTAATTTTAATTTAATTACGGCTCATTTCGTAGGTACGACTAGCTCGATGTGGCTGCTGGAAAAACTACACTTACATCATCATCATTAAAAGAAGCAACAAATCATCTTAATTGTCTCGAAAATTTCTTGCTTCTGGATCATATTTAGGCTATTTGCCTATTGCCTATTCCCTCTATCACAACTAGCTAATTTCGTACTCATAAAACTCACGTTGTTTTATAAGCTGAGATAACCAATTAGTTTATAAACTAGTTTTGCTGCGGTGAACTCAGAAACTACCGAATCAGAAGTTGGTGCTAACTCCATTACATCGCAACCAATAACTTGATGGTTCATAAAAACTTCCTTTAAAAATTTAGTTAACTCATACCAATTTAATCCTCCTGGTTCAGGAGTTCCCACCCCAGGTAATAAACTGGGATCAAGCCCGTCTAGATCGATAGTAATAAAGACTTTCTCTGTAGTGATCTTATTTATCGCTTTGTTAATCCAATCAGCATCATAATAAATATCTCTTGCCCAAATTACAGAAATTTGTTGGGCTTTTATTAAATCTGCTTCTTCCTTACAGATGCTACGAATTCCTACAGGAAGAGTAGGTAAACCCATATCTAATACTCTACGCATCACGCAAGCATGATTGTAAATTGACCCCTCAAAACTGTGACGCATATCCCCATGAGCGTCAATTTGAACTACAGTAAAAGGCTCGCTTAAAATCTGATGATAGGCTTTAACTACCCCCTCTGTGATAGCGTGTTCTCCCCCCAAAGCAATAACGAATTTACCATCTCTAACTAAGTCAGATATAGTTTTGGTAGTCACCTCCAACATCTCTTCTGCTGTTAGATTTGGATTCTTTATGGTGTCTGCAATGGAATTATAAGTATAAATTCTAGTTCTAAAACAGGTTTCTTGTTGTAATTCATTATCATAAGCTTCCAATTGATCTGAAGCTTCTAATATCGCATTAGGACCATGTTCACATCCCTTCCGATAAGTAGTAGTAGCCTCGTAGGGAATGGGTAAAATTACCACTTTAGCTTCAGCATAAGTACTTTGTGCTTCCGAACTGATGAATTGTTGAGGATTTATCATAAATGTTTTGAGTTTAAATTAACCAAAGCTATAAATAACAAAGGTTGTAGGTCTGTCCCGATTTTGTCCCACTTGCCATTTTATTATGGGTAGGTACTCTCGATTTGATTATTAGGAAGGTAAGCAATGCGTTATCGTCTGCTCATCTCTGGTATGGTAGCTACGATGTTACTAAGTCAACCTCTGGCATTAGCACAACCTTTAACTCCAGGGTTGCAACCAAAAATATTATTAGTCGCTCAAGATGCTAATCAGAATGAAGAGCAAAATTCTAACCTTGCTGAGTGGCAAAAAAAAATACAGCAACTACAAATAGCTAGTTCTCAGTTAGTAGGGGAAGTTGTACCTAGCGAATCTATTAAAAATTTTAAAATTAGTGATATCCAGTCTAAGCTTCCTAATTTAGGAGTAGCCATAGACTTAAATAAATTACAAGAAGATATAGTTTCTAATATTAATACCAATATAGAAAATGCCCAAGGATGGGGTAAAAATTTAGCAGTTGATGCTCAAGATAAACTTCAGGAGTGGGGTAACAATTTAGCAGTTGATGCTCAAGATAAACTTCAAGAACTGGGTAGTAACTTAACTGATAATCCCCAAGAAAAGCTAGTTGCTTTTCAGAAATGGGCTACAGATGTAGCTTCCAATCTCCAAGACAATTTGCAAAATCTTCAAGAATGGGGAACAGGTTTAATTGCTAACCTCCAAACAGATACTGTGACATTGTCAGAAGAAATTGAACAGATTCAACAAGATTTAGAGACAGAAGGAACTGCTCAAGAAAGGATAGAAATTCAGAAAATCGAAGAGATAGCAGCTACCTTATCTGAAGAACTTGCTCAAATTCAGCAAAGCTTAGATCAAGGAGCAACTTTTAAAGAAATAGCTGAGATTGAGCAAGCCGAAGCAATAGCAGATACTTTATCTAAAGAACTCACTCAAATTGAACAAAGTATCGAAAAAGATGGGAATTCTCAGGAAATAGCTGAAATTAAAAAAGCAGAAGTGGTAACAGCTACTTTATCTGAAGAACTCAATGAGATGGCAAAAACTGCGGAAACTACAGCTACTCTATCTGAAGAACTAAATGAATTAGAAGAAGTGGTCGAAGCTACTGAAGAAGTTGTGGAAACAGTTGCTGATTCTGAATCAGAAGAACTAGGGAAACTTGATGAAGTTGAGGAAACAGTTGCTGAGTTCCAAACTGAACAACTTGATCAAGTCAAAGAAACTGAAGCAATAGCAGATACTATTACTGAGGTTCAAACTGACGAAGTTAAAGAAACTGAGGAAATAGCAGATACTGACGCTCAAACTGTTGCAGAAACAGAAATCTCAGAAGAACTAGAAGTTAACCTTGATAAATCTGACGAAATTGCCATAGACAACCAACAACTAACAACTAACAACTAAACACTGGAGGCGATTCTAAAGCCGAAAGCATCAGACTTACTCTCAGGAGAAGAACTGAGACGATGGGAACTGCGACAAGAACCAGGAAGATGAAGCCAAGAACCTCCCCTTAAAACCCTAGAACCTTTGGCATTATCTTCTAGCCAAGCATTTTCATTGTTAGGAGCATTTTGGTAATTATTATGCCAATGATCAGCACACCATTCTGCTACGTTGCCATGTAAATCATATAATCCAAAACTATTGGGGCTAAAGCTTCCTACTTTGGTAGTTTTACTGCGATATTCGCCTTCTTTACCTGAATTGTAAGCATATTCACCATTATAGTTGGCTAGTTCTGTGGCTATGCTATTCCCAAAATGAAATGGACTTTTAGTTTTGCCACGACAAGCATATTCCCATTCTGCCTCCGTTGGTAATCTAAATTCCCGACCGATTTTCTCCGATAACTTGTGACAAAATTCCCAACACTCAAACCAAGAAACCTTTTCCACAGGGTTATTATAATCTTCGGTAAAACGAGAGGGATT
Organism: Xenococcaceae cyanobacterium MO_167.B52; assembly: GCA_030065315.1. Taxonomy (GTDB): domain Bacteria; phylum Cyanobacteriota; class Cyanobacteriia; order Cyanobacteriales; family Xenococcaceae; genus JASJCP01. The sequence continues at coordinate 7,716 of JASJDB010000284.1, forward strand.
ATTTTTCATAATCCTTTCCCATTGTTTCTGAGTAACAGGATATTTACCCATTAGAAAAGGACGAATTATTACAGGATGTTGGGGACTTTCTTCATGACTTCTTTCTGGTTCATTATCAGGAGAACCCATGAGATACTTGCCCCCAGGAATACCAACTAAATCCAT
>JASJDB010000285.1 GCA_030065315.1 Xenococcaceae cyanobacterium MO_167.B52
AAACAACAGGCAGAACAAAGAACTACTAGTTCCTGGGATAGATCTATTTTTAACTCAATTGATAATATTAACCGTACTAACAAAAGAAGAAAGTCAGGCGATTATTATGCCACCAGCGATGTCTTGAAAGAAATAATTGACGAAGCATATCCCAGAGCAATTAAAGAGGCTTCTTTTGAAGCATTTGAAGGAAAACTAACTGTTAATCAGCTTGAAGAAAAGTTTGATCGCGATGTGATTAAAAGAAAAGCTATTTCACTTTTAGAATGTAATTAAGCTAAATAATTCTCACAAAACAAATTTTTTTGCGATCGCAATTCCTAATTCTAGAGCAATAAATCCTAGTAAAGGAATCCCTAACCAATAAAAAAATCCCGTTGTAGTTCTATGGTTGCGAAATAAAGTAGCTGAATCCAAGATATAGGAAGAAAAGGTAGTATATGAGTCAAAAAATCCCACTAGAATCATTTTTTCCATTGCTACTGGAAAATCCTGTTTGATTAGTAGCATCGATACGAAACCAATCAAAAAAGCACCTGTGAGATTGACAAAAATAGTTCCATAGGGAAACCTTTGTCCTTGTCTCTTAATCCAAAATAAGGTGACATAGTAACGACTTAATGCCCCAAAAATAGCTCCTACACTAATGGCAACAGGAATCCAATTCATAGATCAGTTAAAGGCTAGAAGATTGTCTAGAAAAATGCGCCTAGTTAACTTTATTCTATTTCCGATTCTCTGATTAACATTACAGGGCAGGGTGAGTGGCGAACTAAGCTTTCGGAAATGCTGCCCAATAACATTTCTTGCCAAGGCTTTCTAGCATGAGTACCCAGTATCAAAAGCTCTGGTTTAATATCTTGAACAGCTGCTAAAATTTCCTTTTCTGTTGTCCCTTCCAAAACTAGAGGTATTACTTCTATAGAGTGAGCATAAAGTTGAATTATCTCTTGCAGTAGTTCTTGAGCTTGCTGTCTCATTCTCATTTCTATTTGAGCCACTGACATTCCTGAATCTGGGGTATATTCAAGAGCAAGAGGATTGACATGAACCAGATAAACCTGGGCGTTGAGTTTATTAGCTAATGCCAATCCAGTTTCAGCCACTTTAAATAAATGCCAGGGGTGGCTTTTCTACGGCAATTATCAGTTGAGAAAAGGACATGAAAACTTGTGTAGTTTACTTCAATTCCTTATTTTGCAATAAATTGATTAAACTCGAACCAATTTAATAAAGTCGATAAACGGTTGCCAATTATCATTATCGCTAATAGCTTGCCAAATCATCTCCATTTGAGACTTTAGTAAGGTAGCTATGGGATTTGCTTGTTGCAATCGCTGGGCAATTTTTTCATTTTCATCCAGCGATCGCTCTAACAATAGTTGATGATAAAGCCAACACCAACGTTTTAAAATAGCGGTTTCTTCTCCAGATACCAAAAACTCTAAATCTTGTCTAATAAAATCAGCACTTTCGCGCCATTTAAGGGAAAATTTTAGTCTCAGTTCGCGAAAAAATTGATGATAGCCTATTTTAGTTAAGAACAATAACTGTAGGGTTAAATCGATTAATTCTTCAGTTTCCCACAAAGACAAATTATCGAATCCCAACTTGTGTAGCATTTTTTGCTGATATGCGTGGGTGTAAATTTCGGGGAAAGTTTCTAAGGCTGCTTCCATTTCCGAGACAGGAATTACTGCCGATAGAGGACGTTGCAACATTTCTAAATTCCAACGACAGATACTCGGCTGGTTACGATAACTATATCTTCCCTGGCGATCAAAAGTAGCAGCTGTAAAATAGGGGTTGTAAGTATCGATAAAGGCATAAGGTCCATAGTCAAAACTCTCCCCAGTAATGGACATATTATCAGTATTCAGAACACCATGACAAAAACCCACTGCCATCCACTGTGCCACTAATTGAGCAATGCGTTTTACCAATTCGCCATAAAAGTAAATGTAGCAGTCTTTTTGCTGCCACAAATGAGGATAATAGTATTGAATTACATGGTCTAATAGCTGCTGGATTAAATCTGGGCGATCATAGTAATCTAACCGTTCAAAACTACCAAAGCGCAGATGAGAGCGACTGAATCGCATCATGACAGACCCGCGAACAGTCTCCCCGTCTCTCGTAAAGGCTTCAGTTTCAATTAAGCTTAAACAGCGAGATGTCTTGACCCCCAAATAATGTAACGCCTCCCCAGCTAAAACTTCCCGCACGCCACCTTTGAGAGTTAATCGCCCGTCTCTAGACTGGGAATGGGGAGTTTGCCCTGAACCTTTAGTGCCAAAATCATATAGTTTGCCATCAATTCCGCGCACCTGACCGTAGAGAAATCCCCGTCCATCACCTAGATAAGGATTATATTGACCGAATTGATGACCGTGATAGCGTAATGCCAAACAGGATTGTCGTCCTTTAAAACGACCACAAAAATCGAGAAAATCCTGATCTGTAACTTGATCTGAATCTAGACCGAGAATAGGTAGCAGTTTATTATTGCGAAACCGCAGTATATGTTGAGAGAAGTTAGCAGGTCGTACTAAATCAAAAAAGTCATTGGACAATGACTCTAAAGCTGATTCGTAATTAAGAGAAAAAAAAGGATTGCCGATTAATTGTTGCTGGTTCAAGGTGATTAATTCTTTGTCATTCGTTTTGCGTCCTTTGCATGAACTATGACTCATTACTCTTAAAAATGTTTGGCGGTCTGCTTATCGAAATTGAACTGATATCTTTTGCCCCCATGAGTTTCTCCATATAGATTAAAGGTTATCGTGGGTTCATCTCCTACTGCTTCCGTGCTATGAATTGCCTCGGTAGTAAAGCTGATAATGTCTCCTGGTTCAATAATTCTCTCGCCGACGCGATCAATTCTGTTAGGAAATTCCATAGTAGGAGCGCGTTTCCAGAAAGTATTTTTTTGCTTACCTTGTAAAACCATTACCACACCCCAAGTACCGTGATTGTGGATAGGTGAAGTTGTTCCAGGTAAATTCATTTCTGTTTGGATAGTCATGGGAAATCCTACTTCATCATGCAGTATGACTACAGAAATTCCCGTTTCCTGATTTGGTTCGGGTAGACGAGTTTTAACTGTATAACAGTTAAGAATTAGTTTCCTAACTAACATTCGTAGTCCCGACAAAGAGGTTTCTTCATCTCTTTCTTCGTTGGCTGCTAATCTAATGTTATCTTCTACTTCTGTCAAAAACCGATACAGTCGATATTCTTCTGCTAACAAATCCCACTCACGCACAGATTTACACAGCAAACAAACACCATCTTCTTTGACTAACCAATCTGCCGTTTTCATTATCTTTATCCTTGATCTTCTGCCCTCTGTCAGTTGTTGCTTGTCCTTAAATAATGACCAATAATTATCGATGTTTTCTTTCAGCAATCAGTACCTGTGCGATCCAGTTGGGTAAGTCTTCCAGATCGCTATTGCTTTCAGAATCTCTAATGGGTGAGTTGAATTCATAATAAGATTCGCATTTCCCTGTATCGTATACTTCCACAATCCAGCGGTCAGGAAACCCATCAATGCCAATTTCCACATCATAGCCATCTTCTCCCAGACTAGAAGAGGAAATAATTGTAAACCAATCTCGCTCTTCTGATGGCACATTCCACTCACTGGTCAAAAATTCAAAGGCTAATTTTTCAGCTTCGGTTGAATCAATCATTTTTATTTATCCTTTGTTATTGTTATTTGTTATTTATCCTTTGTCTTTGATCCTGCCTTCTAATGACTAACGACTAACGACTAAATTTTGACGTTCGGAACGCAATATTTCCCCAATACTTTCTGGTAATTCTTCTAGTCCTGTATCGCTTTCTGAGGCTTTAACGGGAGAGACAAAAGTAAAACAGGGGTCGCAATCTTTAGTTTCATCGTAAACTTGAATTACCCACTTATCGGGTAAGCCTTCTATGCCAATTTCCACTACATACCAGCGATCATCTACCTCACGAGAATCAAGAGGTACAACAAAATCCTGATCTTCTTCAGGAATTTCCCAGTCTTCGAGAAAAAAATCTAATGCTAGTTGTTCTGCATCTGTTGATTTCAATTCCATAGTGTTAATTCCTCACATTATTAATTAGAACTCTGGCTGGTTTAAGTGGTAACTTTTTCCCCATGTCTGCCAGAATGTTTGTCTATGTGTAATTTTCCTCCAACTGCCCAATTTTCCCGCTCAAATTCATCGATATGAATTGTTACCCATTCTGGTTTTGTTCCCAAGCTAGCAACGACAGTATCAGTAACTGCTTGAGCGAGTTTTCTCTTTTGTTCTATGGAGTGACCTTTAGCAATTTGAATGGTGACAAATGGCATTTGATGACCTCCTTGGTGATCTAATACTGTTAAAAATTGGCAAATCCACTTGCTGCTAAATAAACCTCATTCCAAGAGGGGGTTCTGTAGTCTTGATTCAAACTGCGATCTACATATCCCACAACGCGAGGTAATTCTTCTCCTCTAATTTCCCCCTGTAAAAACATTCTCAATTTAGTTTCCCAGTCTTGAGGATAGTCTCTAATTATGGGATGTTTGATAACCAGCGATTGATATTCTCCTTGGTCTGGATCAATAATTACATCTAGACTAATAATGCCTAAAGAACGCACCAAAATACCAGTAGCAGCAATCTCAAAATCTCCATTAACACGTCTTTGTTTGAGAACTACTACGAAATGACCCCCTTCAGGAATTTTATAAACTAATTCACTGGGGTCTTTGACTGGTTGAACTTCAACGTTATACCCTTTAGTTAATCCTGCTTCTAGGGAGATATCTTCATATTCTTGATCGGGATGAGGCAAATAGATTGTAAATTGATGTAATTCGAGCCAAGGATTATAAACCGCCTCATTAGTAGATTCTTTCCACGAATTGTATTGTTGGCGCATTTCTTGACCAACATAGCTTTCGCTATCACAAATATTGATTAAAGCCATGTTCAGAACGCATTGCTCGAACTTATTAAATGCTCCTAAAACTTGCATAATGGTTAATTGTTAGTAGTTGGTGATTATTTAGTTGGTAGTTTTAATCTTCATCTAAAGCAGGAAAAGACTCTTCAATTTCCCATAAAATACTTCTATTGGCGATAAACCAACTGCGGGTCTCTGGAGTCAACTGCTCCCAAACTAAGTCAATTGAGACATGAGGAGATTCATACTGATATTCTTTACCCAGCGATCGCAAATTTTCTGCAACCATGCTGGGAATACCAAAATCTAGCCAATTAACCTTAACGATTCTACTGGATACACCACCACTAGGATCGTATATTAGTTGTGCGACTCTAACTAAATCGGCAAAATGGGTTGGTCTGAGTCCTGTTATCTGCTGAATTTCTTGAACACGTTCTTTGTTGTTAATCATTTGTCTTCTGTCCCCCGTTGTTCGTCCTTTGTTCTTAGTAACCAATGATCAATAATCAATGAAATGCAGAGCGGTCATACCATATGCGAAGCGGTATCCTTTAGGGCAAGGGTACAATGTCCGCAGGTGTATCCTTATGCGCTTGCGCTTGCGAAGCTCTACCCGCAGGGGCAGCTCTACCCGCAGGGGCAGCTCTACCCTTTAGGGTTAGGAATCCTTTAGGACTAACTAACAGCTTGATAATTTTTGACTCTTTTACCAGTGCCAACTCCCAAAATCTTGGCTAACCAGGGTGGGGGAGAAGTTGCGATAGCTTTTTGTAAGTCTGCTAATATTTCTCTTATTGCACCACCCTGTTCTACTTTCATGGGATAGATATAAGCCTGGATGACTTTCGCAGCAGCAGGACCACCGATAGACGCGACATAAACAACGGCACAATCTTTGATTAAATTGACTCGAAATGTATTTTTTTCTTCTGCTAAATCAGCTTCTATTGCAGAGCGAACATCAATTAATTTGATTTCATCTACGGATAGCTGATAAATTAAGTAGCGATGACAAGAACCAAAATGTCCATCTAATTGTTCTGCTGTATTGGAAGCGACAGCAATTCTAATCGAATTGGGCATATCTCCTTCTTGATATGGCTCAATGGGTAGAGCTTCTTCACAATACCCTGTTTCACCCCATAAGATTCTTACCGCTTCTTTAAAAGCTGTGATATCGCTATTATCTGCGTCTTCTCCTTCCCATTCGCTATCAACTTCATAAATATTGCCAAAGGAGCGTTTTAATTGGGTGACTGTAATTGTACTCAAAGATTCTTCTGTAATTTCATAGTCAAGATTGGTTTGTAAAGCCCCAATTAAATCTTTGACAGACACATCAGGTAGGACTTTGGCAGCTAAAGCTATTCTCAGGGCGACTTCGTTGGATATAGGTTGACTACTCATTATTTTGATATGGGTGATTTGTATTTTGTCATTTGTTGCTTGAGTCAAAATTCAAAATTAATTACCAATGACTAATGACTAGTTACCAACAACGAATGACTTGACTAATCATCAATTTATAGCAGACTGCTTGAAAAATAAGGATTTGAGGGGTTGGCATTAATATGATTAAGCTTGTACTCGCAATCCTCAATGCTATATTTATAGGGTTTTGCGAGATTTGATTTGGGTTGAGGTACGAGTATTGTTTTAATATAGTACGGAAATACTTTTATAGCTGATTAAATTTCAAGTTATTTAGGTCTCAAATATAGATAAATTAAGGCATTATCGCCGATCTAAGAATAATTTTTGATACTCTATTGGTGTACTCAACCACAACAAACTGTATTTTTTATCGAAATCAAATTTGATAAATTTTCAATCCAACACTCTTTTGATACTTTGATTAATTTCTTTTTTTGTTTAGATTTAATAGAATAAACAATCACTTGAAAATTATGTGGATAGTTGAGAAAAAAGTAGGTCTTTTCCTTCATTATTTAACTTCTGGAGGTAAATTTCAACCTGGAATAGAGAGAGCCAGGAAATTTACTTCTCAAGAAATGGCTCAGACTATGGCAAAAGTTCACGGTGGAATAGTTCGGCAATTACAAGATAATTAGTTATGGTTGAAATGACTAATTTAATTTTATGCGATCGCTAATTTTAAAAACAAAACCACTCCTAATCTTATCATTTGTCTTTAAAACTTTTTAAAGTATGATATGAACAAATTTCGCCTTCTCTATTTTATCTGCTCACTCTTCTTAGTCATCTTTGTTATCAATCAGATTTCTTTTGCCCAGATAACCAATCCTATTCCCGAACCAATTAAAAAGTCAGAACTTTCCGTCGCACTAAAGGAAGTTGTTCAAATTCCCAACAGTGGAACTAGTAGAAAGAAAGCTGCTCGCTTGAATCTGCTTGTTCATGCAGGAGATGGTAGCGGACGATTGTTTGTTAATGATATGCGTGGCAAATTGTATGTCATTCTCAGAGAGACCCCGGCGTATAACGACGGAGCTTGCTCTGAATTCGTCAATAACACTACTGCCAGTGTTTATCTGAATCTCCATTAATTGGTGCAGACTTTACTTATAAAGGTGGTTATGGTCAGCAGGGCTTCGCTTATTTTGCTTTTCATCCAGAATTTGCTCAGAATGGACTGTTTTATACTGTAACTAGCGAAGTTAAAACTAGCGGTACTCCTGACTTCCCAGTTACTCAACAAATTATTGATAATGAGAATAAAATTATCGAAAGTTCCCACCACGATGTAATTCGGGAATGGACAACAATAGACCCTTCTAGCAATACTTTTTCGGGAACATCCCGTGAGTTGCTTCGGATTGAGGAACCTTATCCAGATCATAATGTGGGACAATTGGGCTTTAATCCCAATGCTCGACCAGGAGATGAGGATTATGGCTTACTTTATATTGCCGTAGCTGACGGCGGTAGTGATGGCTTTCCTGT
>JASJDB010000005.1 GCA_030065315.1 Xenococcaceae cyanobacterium MO_167.B52
CCTTGGATAGTAACCTTAGATTATCCTAGCTACATTCCTTTTATGAAGTATGCAGTTAGTAGCGAATTAAGAGAGAAACTCTACAAAGCTTTTGTATCTCGCGCTTCTAGTGGAGAACTGGATAATAAACCCAATATAGACCGCATTTTAGAATTAAGAAAAGAAAAGGCTCATATTCTCGGTTTTGATACCTTTGCTGAATTGAGTTTAGCTCGTAAAATGGCTCCTTCTGTGGAAGCAGTAGATAAACTCTCGGAAGAATTGCGAGTTGCTTCCTATGATGCTGCGAAAAAAGAGTTTGAAGAATTAAAAGCCTTTGCAGGAAAAGACGATTTAAAACATTGGGATACTACCTATTGGGCAGAGAAACAAAAAGAAGCTAAATTTGAATTTAATGCTGAAGAATTACGCCCTTATTTCCCCTTACCTAGAGTTTTAGAAGGCTTATTTGGTTTAGCAAAACGTATCTTTGGGGTAACTATTACTCCTGTTGATGGGGAAGCACCAGTATGGCAGGAAGATGTGCGTTTCTTCCAGATTAATAATGAACAGGATGAAACTATAGCTTACTTCTATCTCGACCCCTATTCTCGTCCCGCAGAAAAACGGGGTGGTGCGTGGATGAATGATTGCATCGGTAGAGCAAAAATGACTGTAGAAGGAAAAACCTCTACTCGTCTTCCTGTGGCTTATCTCATCTGTAACCAAACTCCTCCCGTTGAAGATAAACCTAGTTTGATGACTTTCGGGGAAGTAACTACTCTCTTCCATGAATTCGGTCACGGCTTACAACATATGCTCACTACTATTGACTATGTCGGTGCTTCGGGTATTAACAATGTGGAATGGGATGCGGTAGAATTACCAAGTCAGTTTATGGAAAACTGGTGTTATGATCGCCCCACTCTTTTCGGAATGGCAAAACACTACGAAACTGGGGAAACTTTGCCCGAAGAATATTACCAAAAACTCCTAGCAGCCAAAAATTATATGAGTGGCTCTGGGACACTGCGTCAGCTACACTTTGGAATGGTAGATATCGAGTTACATCATAACTATCAACCAGGGGGAACAGAAACTCCTAATGATGTACGTAATAGAATTGCAGAAAACACTACTATCCTAAAACCCTTACCTGAAGATAATTTCCTCTGTGCTTTTGGACATATCTTTGCAGGAGGTTATGCAGCAGGTTACTACAGTTATAAGTGGGCAGAAGTTTTAAGCGCAGATGCTTTTGCAGCTTTTGAAGAAGTAGGCTTAGACAATGAATCAGCCATTGCAACTGTGGGTAAGAAGTACCGCGATACAGTGCTTTCTCTTGGTGGAAGTTTGCACCCCATGGAAGTATTTAAACAATTCCGAGGTAGAGAGCCTGAAACCGAGCCATTATTAAGACATAGTGGGTTAGTTGCAGCATCATAACCTGTAAGGTGGGCGACCGAAGGAAGCCCTAAAGGATACCCCTTCGGATATACTTTAGTGCATTGCCCACCCTACTTAAATAATTTAATTCCTCCTAATAGCCCAGCTACGTTAGGAACTATTTTGGCATTGGCGGGCAGCTCAAAATTAATCTTCTTCGTTTCTCCGCCACCGATATAAAGATAATCATAGTTAAATAGGTGTGCAAGATTAGCGATCGCCTTTTTTAAGCGGGAATTCCACTTCTTCTCTCCCTGTTTATCTAAAGCTTTTCGACCTAGTTGTTCTTCATAAGTCTCTCCCTTGCGAAAAGGATGATGACCCATTTCTAAATTAGGTACTAAATTACCATCAATAAATAAGGCAGAGCCGAAGCCTGTACCTAAAGTCAGGACTAGTTCTACTCCTTGACCAGATATCGCTCCCCAACCTTGTATATCTGCATCATTAGCGACTTTAACAGGTTTTCCGAGTTTTTGAGAGAGGCTATTAGCAAGATCATATCCAATCCAACTATTTTCTAAGTTTACTGCGGTTTCTACAATCCCATGGCGAATCACTCCAGGAAAACCTACTGCAACACGATCAAAGGTTTCTGCTTCAGCTAAAATCATGATGGTGTTAATTACTGCTTCTGGAGTGGGGGGTTGGGGTGTTTTTCGTCTAGAACGCTCGCTAATAGGTTCTCCCAAACTGTCCAAAACTATAACTTTAATCCCACTTCCGCCAATATCAACAGCTAAAGTCAGAATTGATGATGCAGATTGATTCATCTTATGCTCCTGTAATTTGCACTAAAATATTGCGACGGCGAGAACCGTCTAATTCAATGAAAAGAATTGATTGATAGGTTCCTAAAGCTAACTCTCCATTTACTATAGGGATCGTTTCACTATTATTTAGCATCATTGCCATGAGATGAGAATGGGCATTTTCTGGTTCGTCTGGTGGAACATCTCTTAAATGTAAATCATTATGTAAATATCTATCTGTAGCAGGAGCTAATTTTTGCAGATAATTTTTGATATCTTGTAATAATCTTACTTCATATTCATTAATTGCTAAAGCTGTGGTAGTGTGGCGCACAAATACAATTACTTGACCATTTTTAATCGAACTAGCTGTTACTATTTCTTGAACTTTTTGAGTTATGTTATGAATATTAATTCCTGATTGAGTTTCTAGAGTAATAGTTCGATTAATTATAGTCATTTTTGTTAGCTGACAATATTACAACCAAGTAGAAACAGACCTTAACACTTCTGGTATTGGGGTATCTTCAGTAAATTCTAAAATAGTTTCGCGATCGCCTAAATAGCCCGATTCAGCAAAAGCTAATAGCATTCTGGATAAAGCTACCCAAACTACAGAATCATATTCCCAATCTTGACCTCTACCTGTATAACAAGCAATAGACTTTAATGCCCAAAAATAGCTATTTCTAACTACAGAACCTCCCTTTTTATAATTAGGAAGGTCATTATTTGCAATCAATAAAATATCATCTTGTAGGGTAACTTTCATTACTTAAATAGTTGAAAGCTATTAGCTTTATATGTTTTATATACGTGAGTTCGACAAGGCTAAAAACCACTAAGAACCGAAATTTTAAACAGGCTAGAATACTGATTCTATGTTTAATTAACACCGCAGTTTTCTCTAACTACTAACTCCGAACTCACGTTTTATCTGTTTTATAACTTACCAGCTTTCAGCATATGATAAGCTATCAACAATTGGGTAATTGCTAAAGGATAACTTTGCAATGTTTCTCCTGTAGTTCCCACTACTTTTCCAATTTCTTGATTACCTTCTAAACTGCAAAATTGACCTAGATAAGGTACTTCATGGCATAGCATTCTTTCTAGTTCTTTTACCTGTTCAGCAGTAGCGTGTCCATCAATTGCTAAGACATCTACAGGCTTACCCATATCTCTTTCTAAACCAAGGCGAATAGCAGATCCCAAGTGATTACCTTCGGCATGTAAAATCTGACTCAAATCGGGATGGGGAATGGTGGGACGTAAAATTAACTGAACATTAAGTAATACATCCTTTTCTTGAGGTTCAGTTTTTGGCGGATAAAACGAAACAATTACATCAGCCCATTGCCTTTGAGGGCGAATATAAGCTTCAGAATCAGGCTCTCTTTTTTTAAGTTGTTCTATAACTTGTTCATCACTATAACCACGTTTGCGAGTATCCCGTTTAATTTTCCAAGTAGTTCGTAGGGATTCTGGAGGAGCAAGATAAACCTTAACATCGTAGCTCCCTAACATTTTGCGAGAAGAATAACCTAATAATCCTTCTACAATGACATATTTACGAGGCTCAATATACTCTGGAGGGTCAAATTCTCCAGTTGTATGATTATATATAGGTTTTAAAATTGCTTGTCCTTGACGCAACAAGTCTAGATGTTGTTCAATGATGTTTACATAGTTACAGTCTGGATGAAGAGCTGATATACCCTTTTCTGCTCTTTGTTTGCGATCATAGCGATGGTAATCGTCGGTACAAATTACAGTAACATTTTCTTCCCCAAAGACTTGAGCGATACCTTTAGTAAGAGTGGTTTTCCCTGCTGCACTATCCCCTACGATACCCAATATAATGGGACGGTCAGTCATAAGCCCTCCTTCATAAATATAAGTATAAATTAGACAATTTTAGATAAAGTCTCAAAACTTTTTATATATTATCATTCCAGGACACTTGCTCATTCTTAATTACCATGAACGATAATAATGAACGATTAAAAATTACAAGAGCTATTGACAGACTAAGAAAACTTACTCAGGTTGACATCATAAATGATTGGTACGATGTTTCAATTGGAAACACTGTTGATAATTTATCTGATGAATTAGTTTTAGAAGAATGTACGTTAGCATCTGTAAATGAAAAAGGATATATTATTTTTGCTAGGGGAAGACAAGTTAAATGGTTAGTTCAAAAAATTACTGTTGCTGAATCCTTGCAAGACTATCCTTTAGCTGGTTTATCTTTACGTTTATTGCTTACCTGGTGGGCGGAAGATGCCCAAATATTTATTGATGGCAAATTAGTCCAAGAGGGAGATTTATTTGATTCTTCTGCTAGGGTTTTGATTACTGATTGTGCAATACCTAAACAAGAAGTTACTATTGCTATTCGTTTGGTTAGTCCCAATCACGATATTGGAGCTTTAATGCGATCGCATTTACTATATGAAAGATATAATTTTGATATTGAGCATACTATACCCGATCCTGGTTTTGTCGCAGATGAGTTTAGTGTTTTGTATCAATACATCACTAATTTTGAAGGAGAAAAGTCATCTATATTAGATCGTAATCTTAATAGTATTAATTGGGAACTTGTAAATAATGCTCAAGAATTTGACAATGAGTTAAACAAAATAAGGCAGAAATTACTTCCTTTAAGTACTAATATTAAACAAAGAAAATTTCATATCTTAGGTCATGCCCATTTAGATATGGCTTGGTTATGGGATACTGGAGAAACTTATCAAGTGGCGCAACGTACTTTTCAATCTGTTCTCAGTCTTCAAGAAGCTTATCCTAATCTCACTTTTGGTCATACTAGCCCTGCATTATATCAATGGATAGAAGAAAATAATGCTCCTCTTTTTAACAAAATTCAAGATGCTATTAAAGAGCAAACTTGGGAAGCTTTAGGAGGAATGTGGATCGAACCAGAAGTAAACTTAATCAGTGGGGAATCTTTAATTCGTCACCTACTCTACGGACAACAATATTATCAAGAAAAGTTTGGTAAATATACTAGAGTTGCTTGGCTTCCTGATAGTTTTGGTTTTCCTTGGCAATTACCCCAGATCTTAAAGCAATGTGGCATAGATTATTTTGTTACAGGGAAACTCCACTGGAATGATACTAATAAGTTTTCTCATGGTGCTTTTTATTGGCAATCTCCAGATGAAACACGTATCTTTACTGTGATGTCTCCTCCTAATGTGACGGGAGTTATGGATACTAACCCCATCACTATGACTAACTACGCTGTGGAATGGGAAAGTCAAACAGGTTTACAAGATATCTTTTGGCTTCCTGGAGTGGGAGATCATGGAGGAGGTCCCACTAGAGATATGCTACAAGTAGCAGCAAAATGGCACAAATCTCCTTTTTTCCCTCAGATAAAATTTAGTACCGCTAGTGAGTATTTGGATATTATTAGTGGTTTAGAGGAGACAAGGGAGACAAGGGAGACACGGGGACAAGGGAGACAGGGGGACAAGGAAGACAAGGAAGACAAGGAAGAGAATAAACTATCAATATGCAAAGGTGTCCTCTTTAGGGTTAGGACGACTAACAACCAACCACTAACAACCGAAAGGGAGGTTTGCGAACCGCCTACTAATAATAAACCTTTCGCAATCTGGAATAGGGAGCTATATTTAGAACTTCATCGCGGTTGCTATACCACCCACGGAGATCAGAAAAGATTTAATCGTTACTGTGAAGGATTGCTGTATGAAGCAGAGTTGTTCGCAACTGTAGCTAGTTTAGTCTGCAATGAAGGGTTTGTGGACGCACTCTTTTCCCATTATGATCAAAATATCATAAAAAAGCCAAAAAGTAAACCCCTGCAACTATTAATTGAAATTGCCTGGAAGAAAGTCTTATTCAATCAATTCCACGACATCTTACCTGGTACATCTATCCCCGAAGTTTTTGTAGAAGCCAATCAAGAATGGCAAGAAGCCATAGAAATAGGAGAATATATTTTACAGCAATCGTTAGGAGCAATTGCTTCTTGTATTGACTTACCTACTCCTCCTGTTACTAATGCCAAACCTATAGTAATTTTTAATTCTTTAAACTGGACGCGATCGCAAGTACTATCTATTCCTACTGATGGTAAGCATTTTTGTGTTTATGATTTAGATGGAAACTTAGTTAATTCTCAAGTCAGTGAAGATAAACAACTACTTTTTTTAGCTCAAGATATTCCTTCTGTGGGATATAAAGTTTATTGGATTAGTAATGGTGGTGTAGAGGAGCAGAAATACGAGGGCGCAGGTGATGATTCTGGAAAAACAGAATGGCTTTTAGAGAATGAATCTTTGAAAGTAATAGTTAATTCAGATACAGGAAATTTAGATAGTATTTATGACAAGATAAATCAGAAAGAAATATTATCAGCACCAGGAAATCAGTTACAAGCTTTTACAGATCAGGGACAATATTGGGATGCTTGGAATATCGATCCTGAATATGAACAAAAGATGTTGCCAGAAGCTACATTAAAATCAATTCAATGGCTAGAACAAGGTTTAATTAGAAAGAGAATTCGAGTAATCAAAATTATTGGTAAATCAGAATTTATCCAAGATTATATCTTAGAAAAAAATTCACCTATATTAAAAATATCTACTACAGTAGATTGGCAAGAAACTCATGTTTTAGTAAAAGCTTGTTTTCCTCTCACCCTAGAAAGTGATTATGCAACTTATGAAACAGCTTGTGGTGCAATAACACGCACTACTAAACCTCAAACTAGCGAAGAAAAAGCTCAATGGGAAGTACCAGCTTTGAAATGGATCGATTTAACTGACGAAGAGGAAAACTATGGTGTCAGTCTGGTCAATGACTGTAAATACGGTTATGATGTCAAACCCAATCAAATAAGAATTAGTTTATTACGTTCTCCTGTATGGCCCAACCCTAAAGCTGATCGAGGAAAACATCAATTTACCTATGGTATTTATCCCCATGCTCAAGATTGGAAGCAAGCAAGAACTGTCCATAAAAGTTATGAGCTTAATTTACCATTACAACTAGTTCATATTCCCAAAAATTACTGCCAGCAAGAAGCAATAAAAAACACTCTAGCTCCTGTGGATAAATTTCTTGACTTATCTGCACCAAACCTCATTTTAATGGCACTCAAACCCACAACTGAAAACGAGATTATTTTAAGATGCTACGAGTGTCAAGGAGAAGCAGCCCAACTATCTTTAACTGGAGACTTATCACTAAATATTATCGGCTCTGTAGATTGCCTAGAGAATGAAGCAACAAAGAATATTACTACCTACACTGGTCAGACTTACAGCATTAAACCTTATAAAATTACTACTTTCAAAGCAATAATCAAATAGGATTATATCTAAACTGGATTTGGTATTAGACAAGACTAAATACAATGAACAATGAACAATGAACGATGAACAATGAACAATGAACAATGAACGATGAACAACCTATCCCTCTTTCATCAGTCTAGGAAGAAGAATAACAAAAGTCTTCTTTTCTACGCTCACTAAGTTTTGAGTTGATGTCAGGGTTGTCACCATGAACAAAATAGATTTTATCAATATCTTCTGCTGGCAAGTCTTTACCTAACTTATCTAATAACTTAGACTGCTCAAGAAACTTTTCATCTATCAAATCTTGGAATGCTTTAATTTGACTCTCAAAAGAGGTTTTAATCTTTTCTACTTCGGAGGTTAGCTCTTTATCATCAGCTACATATTTAACTTCCCCAAGCTTCTCAACAACTTTAGCTAATTGCTTTTGTGCTTTTTGAATGGGAGTGTCAACTTTAACCTCAGTTTTTTCCTCACTGTCTTGTTGTTCTCCTTCGAGTTCAGATTGTGCCTCACCACTTTTTATATAACTTCGATAATCATCTTGACTTAATAGAGCATCAAAATCTTCACTGGAATAATTACTTGGGACATAGACTTTATTATCATCAGGCTGAGTTTCAACTTTGTTCTGAAAGTCTAATTTATATTCAAAAGGGTTCGTATCACATTTAGGCAGACTGTTAAACTCCAGAGCTTGATTTAGTGCATCTCTTTGTTCTGCACGCACAAAGAAAGTCTTGCTCTTGTGTTGAAAAGTGATTACTTGGGTCATATAAATCTTTCTCCTATAAAGGTTTTTCATCACTAAGCTACTGGAGAGCTACAACTAACCTTAGTGATACGAATCACAGGGTTATTACAGATGTGTTTGTGGTCGCACGACCAATTTACATTAATCTGTGCTGGAAAATCTCTACAACCCAGTATTAACAAGCAAACTTCACACTCTCTTTTTTAAAGAAAATATATATCCTGGTAAAGTATTTAAGTAATACAAGTGGTCGTAGATTGGTCGCAATGCCTTGTATCCTTAAAACAAGAGAGAGTTCCAGAAAATCTAGAACTCTCTCTGTGTGTTGCTTTCACCCTACGAGCGCGGTAGGATTTGAACCTACGACCTACAGAACCGGAATCTGTTGCTCTATCCCCTGAGCCACGCGCCCTTGAAGTCCAATACCAAATAATAGTAGCAAGAAAATATTGTTTAATACAACAAATAAACTATTAAGATTTAAAATTCAGACTCATAATTGTTTCTTGTGATTTCAACTTCCCTAACTTGTTGCCCTGAGTATCTTTAGATTCTAGGGGAAAGTCATTGACGGACACCACAAATTTGTTTGTTAGGCTAGTGGTTAATAAAATATCAGCTTGAGGTTGGCTTTTGACCATTGCTGCTAGATTATCCTGTTTATTGCTAAACTGAATGGCTTGAGTACCAATATCCCCTCGGCGAGAAAGTCTTAGAGTATTCAGGGGAAGTCTTTTCCCATAACCTGACTCAGAAACTAGTAGTAAATTATCTTGACTTGTTCCACTAACGCAACCTACCAACTTCTCACTGTAACGTAATTTTAAACATTGATTTCCCTGGGCATTTCGACCCATAATTGGGATCTGTGCGTCGTTAACTGGTAAACGTAAAATTCTACCTCCAGAAGTTGCGATCGCAACTTCTTCATTTTCAGAGGTAATCCTAACGTATTTGAGACGGTCTTGTTCTTTGAGTTTAATTAAGACAAATCCTCGATTGCCAATAGCAGCCAATTCTGACAGGGGAAGACGCTTGATTATCCCTTTCTCAGTTAACAATACTAAGTCTAAAGCTTGATCTGTTTGAGGAAGAAAGAAATGGGATACTGTCTGTTTGACATCTCTGGTTGCAGCTTCAGATAAAAGACTAAGAGTGTTGGTATTTTGACTTTCTAGGTAATGGGGGATATCCTCAAGAGCTACAGGATAAGCTTTACCTGCATCAGTGACAAAAATGATTTTTTTGCGATCGCCAATAACTTTTCTTTCAATCACGCAATTTTCTAAGTCATCTGAACCTATAACTTCACTGTCTGAGTGAGGATTTTGCCAATAAATATCATGATTTTCGGTAATCGCAATAGTTGCTTGAGGGAGCTTCTCTTGCTCAAAAACCGATGGTTGTAATTGGTCTAATTTGGCAGATTTTCTGTGATTAGTCCCTATTTTCTCGGCTTTAACTGTATTTTGCTCCTTTTGAGCCGAGGCTAATCTTTTTGGGCGGGTGCTAGAACTTACTTTGTCCTTGTTAACTACAATGTTACTAATTTTGGTGCGTCGCTTGTCTCCATACTTGCGTTTGAGTCCCCTTAACTCTTTTTTGAGAGCTTTCATTAACTCATGGCGATCGCTCAAAAGATTCTCTAAATATTGAATGCGTTGTTGTAATTCCTCTTGCTCCGTAATTAATTTTTGCTTTTCTAACCCTGTCAATCTTCGCATCGGCATGGCTAAGATGGAATCTCCTTGGGCTTGAGTAATGCTTAATTCTTCTTCCATCCGATATTTCGCCGTAGTGCCATCAGGAGCATTGCGTAAAATATCAATTACCCGATCTATGTTATCAAGGGCAATCAATAAACCTGAAACCAAGTGTAGTCGATTTTGGGCTGTCTCTAATTCATATCCATATTGTCTTCTGAGACTTTGTTCCCGAAATTCCAGGAAATGTTCCAAAAACTGCCTTAAAGATAGCTGAATTGGGCTATTATCTACCAAAGCCAACATTATCGCCCCAAAATTACTCTGAAGAGCAGTTTGACGGTATAGCTTATGTAAAACTTCTTGGGTATTAGCGTCTTTTTTAATTTCGATCACCACCCTCATCCCAGTGCGGTCGCTTTCATCCCTAATATCTGCTATACCTTCGAGTTTTCCTTGATTGACTAAATCTGCAACTTTTTCAATCCAACCTGCTTTATTAACCTGATAGGGCAATTCTGTAATAATAATTGCGGTTCTTTCTTTACGTCTTTTCTTCTTGCTTAAAGTAATAGTTTCAACTTTGGCAACTCCTCGGACTTTAATAGTTCCTCTGCCTGTAGTATAGGCATCTTTAATCCCTGCTATTTCGACAATTTCCCCCCCTGTAGGAAAATCAGGACCAGGAATTATTTGATACAATTTTTCATCGCTCAACTGAGGTTTATCAATCAGGGCAATTAAACCATCAACTACTTCCCCTAAATTATGAGGTGGTATATTGGTTGCCATGCCTACCGCAATGCCAGAACAACCATTAAGTAGTAAAATTGGCAACTGTACCGGTAAAACAACTGGTTCTTGTTGGGAATTGTCAAAATTGTTAGTGAAATCGACTGTGGCTTCTCCAATCTCCCTTAACATCCCTTCATGAGCAATGGGAGCGAGTCTAGTCTCTGTGTAGCGCATTGCTGCGGGGGGATCATTATCTATGGAGCCAAAATTCCCATGTCCATCTAGTAGGGGATAACGGGTGGCAAAAGTTTGTACCAGTCTCACTAAAGCATCATAAACTGATTGATCGCCGTGGGGATGATATTTACCCAATACATCCCCCACCACACGAGCGCATTTACGATAGGGGCGATCGGGTGTTAATCCTAATTCGTACATGGCATAGAGGATACGTCGATGCACTGGCTTAAGTCCATCCCTAACATCAGGTAAAGCCCTTCCCACAATCACGCTCATCGCATATTCGAGATAAGACCTTTCCATCTCCACATGAAGCGCAGTCGGAATTATTTGACCATTTCCCAATAAGTTAAGTTGTTTTGCCATTCACAATTCTCCCCTAATTACAATTCTTCGTGGGATAAATAGATATTACTTCTACGATTAAAGCTGATAGCTGATTAATCCAAAAATACCACAAAAGTTGATTTTATAATCAAATATACAATGCCCTACTCTAGGGAAATAATAGTATAAGAATCAAAAAACTTTGCTAAACCACTTTTATGAGCCACAATTGATATGGATATCTATCCAATTATTCTTAAGATTTAGCTCTGTATCTATCTAAAATAAATTTTGCTAGTTAATATCTATGACAACAGTTCTGATTGTAGAAGACGATCCTATTAACTTTCGGGTTTTTTCCAAAATTCTTACTAAACGGGGTGGTTTAGAGGTCAAAGGGACGGAAGACGTGGAAGAGGTACTTAAGTTTGCTCAGTCTGGAGAGATTGATGTGATTTTGATGGATGTTTCTCTGGCAAATAGCGTCTATCAAGGTACTCCCGTCGATGGCATCAAAATTACCCAAATGCTGAAATCTAACCCTGAAACTGCCCGTTTACCAGTAATTCTAGTTACCGCCCACGCTATGCAAGGCGATCGCGAAGCTTTCTTAAAACAGAGTGGTGCAGATGGCTATATCTCTAAACCAGTGGTAAATCATCAACAATTTATTGAGCAAATTGTATCTTTAGTTCCTTAAATAAGATTTTAAAAAGGCTTATAGCTATTGAGTTATAAGCTTTTTTAACTTTATAGATTAATTATTTTCTTCTAATTCTATTCCTAAGCCTTCTCTACGTACTCGTAAATCATAATAAATTACGGCTTTGATAGATTGCCAAAAAGGAATTATCAATGCTCCTAATGCTGTCATTAAAAGAGAAGAAACTATATAAGATAATACTTTAAACCATGACTGATATTCTGCACTGTTATTAATAGCTTGTTGTAAAAAACTAGCACCTATATTAACGCCAAAAATCGGAAAAGTAACTAAACTAGCAATTAGCACAATTATCTGAATTCTAAAAATGTTATCTCTAGTTAACTCAATACTCCGTTTAATAGCTGCTCCTGCTGTTATATCATCCTCAATCGCTATTGGTAGTTCATAGATAAAGTAGCGAGCGATAATCCGGAAAAAGGAAATAACTAAGAAAACTGAAGCTAAGATTATTAAAAGTCCTAAAATAATACCAACAACAGGGTTATTGAAGAATTGTACCAGGAATGCACCTAATATAGACAAAAGTATAAAGCCAAACAAATAAAGAAACCAAGCAATAAAAAATCTAATTGTGACTAAGAGAAAAGCACCAAGGAATTTCCATAAACGAGGCTTAACATGACGTACTGCTTCTTTTTCAGGTTCAGGATTTTCGTTTAATTCTTTAAATGCTAGACGGGAAATGACCCCCATATTAGCGAATAGTTTTGCCCAACCATAAATCGGAATATATGACCAGAGACTGCCAATAAAAGCAAGACGATAATAGGAGGAAAAGCGATCTCGATAAATTCGCAATCCTGCACTAACAACATTACCGACAGTTAAAGGTTTCATGACCAATTATCAATTTATCAATTATTAACTATAGTTTTATGAATATTCAACGTTGGATTGCCAGAAGAGAAGGAAATTGGAAAACATTAGAGCGTATTTTGCAACAAGTGGAAAAAAAAGGCTTAAAGTCTTTATCAGCGGAGGAAATCAAACAACTTGCTAGTTTATATCGTTCAGTTTCCGCTGATTTTGCTAGAGCCAAAACCTACAAATTGGGCAAAACTTTAACCCAAAATCTACAACAACTAACCTCTCGTGGCTACAGTCAAATATATCAAGGCTCTCGTCGCCAGGAATGGCAAGCCGTAACCAAATTTTATCTCTGGGGATTTCCTCAAGTCGTTCAAGAAACAAGAATTTACATTGCCGTAGCAACAATAATTTTCGGGCTTTTAGGGATAATTAGTTGGTGGTACGCCTGGAGTGACCCCGTTTTTATATCGTTAACTGTTCCTCAACATCTGATTGAAACAGTCAGAGATCGAGGGGAATTATGGATGGGTTCAATTGTGGGTATTGAGCCATTAGCCTCTAGTGGCATTATGATTAATAACCTACGTGTCTCCTTTATTGCCATCGCAGGAGGAATTAGTGGTGGAATTTATAGTATTTATATAATGGGATTAAATGGCTTGCATATTGGCACAGTATCCGCACTGGTAGCCCAAAATAATTTATCTTATCCTTTTTGGGGTTTTGTTTTGCCTCACGGCTCTTTGGAATTGCCAGCTATTTTTTTGGCTGGAGCTGCAGGATTATTAATAGGTCAAGCCATGGTATTTCCTGGACAATATCGTCGTATAGATGCAGTCAAACAAAATGGACAAAAGGCAGCTCAGTTACTCTTCGGTATTGTACCGATGTTAGTAATTGCTGGTTTAATTGAGGGTTTCTTTTCCCCTAACCCTAGTATTCCTAATGGTGTGAAATATTTAACGGGGATTGGATTATTTGGCTTATTAGTGGCTTATTGTTCTCGCAAAAAATCCAGTACCTAGCTATCTACTATATCAAAAACAGCTTCCAATCATGGATAACCAATGACAAATTAAGCAGCTTGAGGCTGTTCTAGAATTGAGCCAAGTTGTTCGATCCCTTTGTGTAGATGTCTAGTGACTGTCATGGGACTAATGCCAATATATTTAGCAGCTTCTTTACGGGGTAAATCCCATAAAAAGACACATTCAATAGCTGCTTTAGTTTTATTTTCTAGTTGATTCATGGCTCTTTGCAACTGTAATCGGTCTTCTTCCTGTTTGCGTAACTTTTGATAGTTGGGGTCAGCAATGGTGTCACCAAAAGTGACGGAAGATTCCATTGAGTTGTTGATTACTGCATCTAAACTGATAGGAAGGCGATTTTGCAAAGCTAGTTGACATTCGCTCCATTCCTGTAACGGTACTCCTAAAGCTTTAGCTAATTCTACATCTTTAGGTAAGCGTCCCAAATTTTCGATTAAATCTTTCCGTAGTTTTTTCCCTTTGGCATAAAGTTCTTGCCAACGACGGGGAATTCTCATCATACTACCTCTATCTCTTAGGTAGTGCAGCATTTCACCACGAATGTAAGGAATAGCAAAAGAACTGAAAGCAGCTCCTTGATGAGGATCGAAACGTTCAATAGCTCTAATTAACCCTAGATAACCAATTTGCTCTAAATCTTCATAAGGTTCAGCACATTTTCTGCTGACTTGATGTGCTACTTTTCTTACTAAACCAGCGTTTAACTCGACTAATTTATTGCGTAATTTTAAAGACGGGTTGCAAAAGTAATCTTGTAGAAGTTCCATGCAACGATAACCAAAGGATTGAGTAGACATAATAATTAAAGCTATATTTAGGATTGACTGAGAGATAAGCTCCCACTCAGAGAGCGTCTCTAATTACGGTGTTGACAAATGATTTAGTATTTAGAGATTTAATAAAATCTAAATAACATTCTCTGTTGAACCTCAAAGCTCTACCATCGTTGTTTTACGGAAAATTTGAAATACACATTTTTTGTTCTACGCACAAATACGCAGAAATATATATTAATATTTTCAATTTATGGATCTCAATTAAAATTTTCAAAAACTATTTTTTGGATCAATTATAATTATTTAAAACCCATAATTTAGCAGCTTAATTGCTAAATATGCAATAAAAAAACACGGTATAACCGTGTCATATTAACTGATGATGATAATTTGATTTAAAGCCTTTTTCTTGTAATCTAAGTCAATCCTAAGCCATAGTTTATAGATGAACTTGAGTTTCTATAATATTTATCAAGACTAAACAGCAGAGAAATAGACTTTAGATTTAACGGGATCAGGAACCATAGTTTTATCTCCTTCTTGCCAACCCGCAGGACATACTTCATCGGGATGAGATTGTACGTACTGGATTGCTTTGAGAGTACGTAATGTTTCATCAACACTACGACCAAAAGAAAGATTATTAACAGTAGCGTGTTGGATAATACCTTCTTTATCTATAATGAATAGTCCTCTTAGGGCGACTCCTGCATCTGGATCAAGAACGTTATAAGCAGTACTAATTTCTTTTTTAATATCAGATACTAGAGGATAGTCAATATCTCCAATACCACCTTGTTTACGATCTGTTTGAATCCAAGCTAGATGGGAAAATTCGCTATCTACAGATACTCCTAATACCTCAGTACCAAGATCTTGGAATTCTTTATAGCGATCGCTAAAAGCAATGATTTCTGTGGGACAAACAAAGGTAAAGTCTAGGGGATAGAAAAATAGTACGACGTACTTTTCACCACGATAGTCGGACAACTTCATGGTTTTAAATTCTTGATCATATACAGCAGTAGCGGTAAAATCAGGAGCTTCCTGCCCTACTCTAATACATCCTTCTGTGGTCATTGGTTATATTCTCCTCGTAGTACAGATTTTGCTTCTTTTGTCTGGTTAAATTTACGAACCTTCACAATATATCATACTCATAACGATTCTGAGTAACTGTGAAGATAAAACGATTAAATTACTATAGGTCTTTTAGGATAGATATTTTTGCGTTGGCTCAAGTTAGTAATTTTAGCTACTGAGATTAGGTTGTTAATGGGATACAAGAAGATAGAATATTTTCCCCATTACTTTACTGAAGAATGTTTAATTTACTTAACGTTTTTTTTGCCTTTGTCATGTTTGGCATCCTAGTGCTATTAGGGAGATTAGTCAAACAAAAAGTAAAATTATTTCAAATCCTTTATTTACCAGAGTCTATAATTGCTGGAGTTATTGCTTTGTTGCTGGGTCCTGGAGTCTTAGGAGCAATAGCAGTTACTTTAGGAACTCCCCCTGATTCTTACTGGGCTGGAGGGATGTTTCCTGAGACCATGCGTACGGTTTGGTCCCAATCTCCTGGAGTATTTATTAATATCGTTTTTGCTGCTCTATTTTTAGGAGAACATATCCCAAATCCCAAAGATATTTGGCGTAAAACTGCACCGCAAGTAGCCTTTGGGCAAACCATAGCTTGGGGACAATACACTATTGGTATTTTAGTGGTAATGTTGGTTTTAACTCCCGTATTTGGGGTTAATCCAATTGCTGGTGCATTAATTGAAATAGGCTTTGAGGGAGGTCATGGTACGGCTGCGGGAATGTCAGAAACCTTGGCAAAATTAGATTTTCCTGAAGGCGGAGATTTAGCCCTTGGTTTAGCTACGGTGGGTATTGTTTGTGGGATTCTGTTTGGTACTCTCTTAGCCCATTGGGGAAGAACTAAGGGTTATGTTCAAGCTAGGCTAACATCTGTTAGTACTGGTGATGCTCAATTTCAAGAAACTGCTCCTACAGAAAGCAGCCGAGTTTTAGCCAGAAGAAGACAACTAATGGATAATCTATTGATTGATCCTTTATCTCTCAATTTAGGTTTTACAGGATTAGCTGTAGTTATTGGTTGGTTAATTCTGCAATTACTGAGATCAATTGAATCTCTTGCTTGGGGAAGAGATGGTTTAGAGTTGATTGGTGCTATTCCTTTATTTCCTATGGCTTTGATTGGCGGAATTATTATTCAGTTAATCATGAAGCAACTCGATCTCGATTGTTTAATTATTCGGCGACTTCAAGAAAGAATTGCCGGAGTTGCCCTAGATATCGTAGTGGTGACAGCTTTAGCCTCGATTAACCTTACTGTAATTGGGGCAAACATGGGGGTTTTTCTGAGCCTGGCAATTATTGGTATTGTTTGGAACGTCTTAGCCTTCGTCTATCTCGCCCCTCGTATTCTTCCTGTGTATTGGTTTGAGCGTGGCATTGGGGATATGGGACAATCTATGGGGGTTACTGCTACTGGGATCCTTTTAATTCGGATGGTAGATGCAGACAACAGCACAGGAGCTTTTGAAAGCTTCGCTTATAAACAATTATTTTTTGAACCCATTGTTGGTGGAGGTTTATTTACTGCTGCTGCTCCTGCTTTAATTGTTGAATTTGGTTCAGTATCCGTACTATTACTTGCCACGGGTTTGTTAGCTTTCTGGTTAATTTTTGGCATGATTAATTGTCAACGCACCAAACAAAAATTAGTAGCAGAACAAATCACTGCTGAATCTAGAACCCCTGTGATGAATAGTTCTGAATAGTAGTCTGGTTAATAGTTAATAGTTGATTGCTTGTTACTTCAGGAGCTTTTGAATCATACTATTAGCCTGAGAACCATAACCACCGCCGAACAGATTAAAATGATTAAGAATGTGATACAAGTTATAGATATTTTTTCTTTGTTTATAGCCAGAGTCTAATGCCCATTGTTGGTTATAACCTTGATAAAAAGCAGCGGGAAATCCACCAAATAATTCTGTCATAGCAATATCGCTTTCGCGATCGCCATAATAAGTAGCTGGATCAAAAATTACGGGTTTTCCATCTCTGGTAATGCTGGCATTTCCCGACCATAGATCACCATGAAGGAGAGACGCGATCGGTTTTCTGTCTGCCAGATGCTCTTTTATAGCTGCAATAACTCGATTAGTGTCTGGAAAGCTTCCCCCTCGTCTTTTAGCTAATTTGAGTTGATAACCAATACGTTGTTCAGCAAAAAAATTTCCCCAGTTATCCATCCAATCATTAATCTGAGGAGTGGAACCAATAGTATTATTTAGCTGCCAGCCAAAGCGGTTACTTGTTCCTTGCTGGTGCATTAATGCTAGTTGTTGACCCATTTTGTGCCAAGATTCACTATTACCACCGCCCAAATCTAACCATTGCAATACCAAGTAGGAAGAATTTCCTGCAATCCCCCAACAAACAGGATTGGGAATAGTCAAAGTCTGCGTTTCATACATTTGTTTTAAACCAGAAGCTTCTGCAACAAACATTTCTACCATCGAAGCTTGGTTGAGTTTCACAAAATACTGTATATCAGAACTTTCAATTTTATATCCCTGGTTAATGCAACCACCGCCAACAGAAATAGTTTTAGTGATTGCAAATTTTTTTCCTGTTGTGCTACTAATTTCCTTGGCTATGATGTTCCACATAAGTATCAAGGCAAAATTTGTCTAGTTTAGAGTATTGAAGCTCAATATACCACTTCTCTCAGAAAATAAGAGACTTGATTTATTATCCTTGGCACTTATTATCTTGCGCCTAGTCTGACAATTAACTGGTGAAGTCAGAGGGTATACCTCTTTTGTTACTATGGGATAAAATTTAATGTTTTGTTTTGAATTCTAAAAGACTTAATTAAATTTCACAAAATATTCTCCATCGAGACTCTCAATTTTGTCGCTTTAGTTAATACAGCCATTGCTCACAAAACAAGCTGCTTTTTTAATTAATTATTTTACTGTTGCACTACAAAATTCTTGGGCTATGAAATCTCCACATCAATCTACTTTCAACTGCTTTATATTTTTAGAGTTTTACTTCAAATAAAATTTATGTTTGTAAAGGGGATAGAATCAAGCTAATAAGCTTGAACCATTATTTTATAAAAGTTTTGCTAGATAATATCAAGTATATACTTGTCAAAAAGTAGATAATACTATATTGATGATAAATTGATTTGCAAATTATTTTTATATTCAAAATTATCTAGTTTTTCTGATTTTGAATAAGCTCTTAATTTTTAAATAGATGATAATGATAAATATATTATTTTTTCAAGGTAAGCAAAAATAAATTTTATTTTTGTTTAAAAAATGTTACTTGTTAAATATCTTAATAAGTAACTTCTTTGTTTTCGAGCACTAGGGAAAAATAAAGTGTTAATGGGAAGCTTTATATGCTTATTTGTTATTAATGTAGATTTTTATTTTTGGAGATGTTTATCAAAAATATAATCATGATTATATTTTTGTATTTTTGAATTTTGATTTTTTGAAAAAGATAAAGTTTTGATGCAGCATTTAGGCTTAACCTATTAACTATTAATTCATGACAATAAAAAACTATTTATTACCTATTTTAAGAAAATTACTAAAAAATAAAATAAATCAGGCTGAAGAACATAGAACAAATAAAAAATAGTCACGAACATTTTTTTTATAACCTATTATAATAAAATTTTATTTGGAGATAATATTTGATATTATAGTAAGTAATTGATTGGATTATTGATCAATGGAATTGGAATTGTAAATCTTGAAATACTTTACAATTAATTTAAAATTTTGTATCGGTAATATATCTGTATCTTTTTGTTTCTAAAAAGGTTTTTTTAATTGACTTCAATTAATAGACTATTCTATTTTTAACTTAGTTATTTGAGATACCAATCTCACATAAATTCCGAAAATAATGAGCACTTAAAAAAACAGGTAAAATGCTTTCTAGCCTGTTTTATACTCGATTTCACTGAGATACTTCACATAATCGTGGAACTTCAATAACTCTCTCTACGAAGATTTCATCGCGTTTAAGCGTTAGCTTAAACACCGCAATTGCGGTTAAAAGTGGGTTTGATGAATCGGATTTAGTTTCAATTTAAGGAAAAATACAACGCTCAGTTAAATTTTATTCACTGATTAATCAGATTGGTACACTCATTTCAACTAATGTGTCGTTATTTTTTTAGAGGCTTTGAATATGTCTAGTAATACTTATAGCTTTGAAAATCCATTAGAGACAACCTTTGTAAATCCATTAGAGCCAACTAATACTTCTTATAATTACAGTACAGGTTTAGACTTCAACTACTCTAGCCCCGATTTCAATTTTAATAATCCCGTCACTTCCCCTAATAATCCCCCTCCGCCTACTGCTCCCAGCTTCGAGTTTGATTTTGCTAAGAGTTCCCACAGTGAGATACAAGCTCACTTTGATAGCTTAAGTAATTATTTTTCTGATTTAAGTGATTATTACTCAGGGTTACAGAATAATGATTTTGTATTTTTAGACTTTGCTGTTCGTAGTCTAGATGGTAGTGGAAACCATCCCCAAAATTTAGGGCGAGCCAATACCCCTTACAGAAGAATTGGCGACGCTAATTATGTTGGTGTCGATGGATTTATTAATGAAGATCCAGAAAAAGCCCTCCCTAATGCCAGAGATATTAGCAACCTTATATTCAACGACCTTCATATCAATCTATTTTCCGAAAGAGATGTTAGCCATTTGGTTTTCGGTTGGGGACAGTTTTTAGACCATACTTTTGGCTTGGCTGAAGGAGGTGGAGCTGTTAAAAATATTCCTTTTGAAGGTGGTGTTTTTGAAGAATTCAATAGTGAATTGGGACATATCCCATTTAGACGTTCTGTAGGTGTAGTTGAAAATGGAGCATTACAGCAAAATAATACTGTTAGTTCTTTTAATGACGGTTGGAATGTTTATGGTCCAGATAAGGTTAGGGAAGAGTGGATACGGGAAGGAATATATGATGGCAATGGCGATACCTCAAATAATGGCGCGAAACTTTTACTAATAGATGGCTTTTTACCGCGTCGTCGCGATCGCGGAAATGTCAATGACGCACCAGAAATGGATTTGATGGGACGCTTAAGGAATAATCCAGGTGATGCTGTTGTTGCTGGTGATGTTAGAGCTAACGAAAATACTGCTTTAACCGCATTGCATACTCTATTCGCTCGTGAACATAATCGGGTTGTCGATATTATTAATCAGATTCATCCCCATCTGAGCGAGGAAGCTAAATTCCAGATTGCTCGTAAGCACGTTATTGCAACCCAACAGCATATTACTTACAATGAGTTCCTGCCCGCAGTAGGAGTTGCAATTGACCCATATGAAGGATATGATCCGACTCTTGATCCCAGACTATCTAACGAATTTGCTACTGTCGGTTATCGTGCTCACAGTATGGTTCATGGAGATTTTGATATCCCGATCAATGAAGCAACAGCAGCCGACATAGCTATGTTAGAACGTCAAGGAGCTAAAGTTGATGGAGACGTTATTGAAGTACCTGCGATTACTCAGTTTGGCAATGCAGATGTGGTTTCAAAACTTAAATTAGGACCTGTTTTTCGATCCCTGGTGGAACTTAACTACAACAATGATGAAACCATAGATAACCAGTTACGTAGTGTTCTGTTCCAAGCACTAAAACCTGGCACTGACTTTGGCGATGGTCCTGGACTGCCAGATTTTGTGACAGCTGTTAATGACATTGGAGCAATTGACGTTCAACGTGGTCGAGATCATGGTATGCCTTTCTACAATGACCTGCGTGAAGATTATGGACTATCAAAAGCGGATGACTTTTATGATGTTACTAGCGAAGATATTAATAAGTTAAAAGGGATTTTAGACAAAGCTGGTGAAATGGGTTTTCTTGATCCTGAAGGAGGAGTACTGAATGGTGAAGATCTCATAACTGATGTGAGAGATTTTGACCCTAACGACTCTAGCATGATTGATATTCTCTTGGTATTGGATAAAGATATGAAACCTCTCTTCGATTTCGGAGATATCCAAGATTTATTCGCCCAAGATTTGGAAGTTGAAGGAATATTTCACATCAAAAGATCGACTCTTGCTGTTCGTTTAGAACATCTTTATGAAGACATAGATCATCTGGAAGCTTTTCCTGGTATGGTTTCAGAGAAACATCTGCCTAATTCAGAACTGGGGGAACTACAACATGCAATGTGGAAAGCTGAGTTTGAAAATATGCGCGATGCTGATAAATTCTTCTACCTTAATGAATCAGAATTGGCTGATTTAGCAATGTTTAAGGCAACCTACGGTATCGACCCTATGCAAACTTTAAGCGATGTTATCAAGAACAATACTAGTTTTGATGATGTTCATAATCCTTTCTTTGCTGCTCTTGAAGCAGAAGTAGAAGTATAAGGTTTCTCAGAAAAAGTGATCGCTTTTTTTTAACTATAGCGATCGCTATTTTTTGGAAGAATGAGCCAGACCTGTTGTAATTTGACCAACGGTCAGAGCAGGCTCCGTCGTTGGACGGCGGAGTAATCTCTGACTAAAATTAAGTTGTAAACCCACAGGGTTATAAAAGTGCGTTTTTAAAATTTGATAATAAAAAACCACGCTGTAAGTAGCGTGGCTGAAAAAATTAACTATTTTTATCTCAGAAACAAGTTTATTTAATAAACTCCAGGGTTATAGCGATCGTCTCCAGAGTTCATCACATCAGCAACATCAGTAACCACAAAGTTGTCTAAATTTGCTTGTAAACGCGCTTGCTGTTTCTCGCTTAAGCCAGGAATATTCAAAACATCTTCTACATTTTCGTAGGGAGCGTTTTGGATGATTTTGCTAGCTAGAGTGGGATAAAAACCTCGTAGAGAACGAAAATCCCTAACATCACTGTTGTTTAAGTCTAATTTGCCTTGAATTTCGCCTAGTTTAGCATCAGCAGCATTACGACGTGCTGCCAAAATAGGGGAAGATTGCAGAGTAAAGACATTTATGTCCGCAGCTTGGGCAGAAGTTACTCCTGTAAATCCCCAAGAACCCAAGATAAGTAATACCGTAGCAATCATGCTGGCTAATTTTTTAATCAATTTCATTCCTCCTACTTTAAAAAAATCACTGACCAAGAATCTAAAAGTTTTGTGGCAAAAATTCAACTAGTTTATTTAACTTTACTAAACTAATGGCTCAAATTCATCATTGAGTCGCTTTAAATGAGATTCCGCTTAAAGAATCTTTACTTTGTTAAACTTCTGTATTGTACCTAACTCGGAAGTATTCTAACCTAAAATTGACGGCGGGAGACGCTTTTATCCGAAGGATATATCCTTTAGGACAGCGAGAAAGCTTATCTAACCACTGTGTTGATCTTAAATTTTCTATTCTTAATGCTAATCGCTAGAACTATCTCAGAAATAAACTCCTATCGACCAAGGCAACAAAAGTACATAATAGCTTTGGTGCCTACTATGGGAGCAATACACCAAGGACATATTAGTTTAATTGAAAGAGCGAGAAAGGAATGCGATCGCGTTATTGTGAGTATTTTTGTTAATCCCTTACAATTTAGCCCTACAGAAGATTTAGCAGAATATCCCCGTCAGTTGGAAACAGACTGTGAATTATGTGAAAAATTAGGAGTAGATCTAGTTTTTGCTCCCACTCCAGAAGTGATGGGCATTGCTGGAGATACCAGTATTCAACCTCTTACCACTACGGTTATTCCCCCTGTATCTATGACTTCTGGTTTATGCGGGAAATACCGTCCTGGACATTTCCAGGGAGTTGCCACCATAGTTACTAAATTATTCAATATCATTAGACCAGACCGTGCTTATTTCGGACAAAAGGATGCCCAACAACTAGCTATAATTCGTCGTCTTGTCTCCGACTTGAATATACCAGTGAAGATTGTGGGTTGCCCAATTATTAGGGAATCATCGGGATTGGCTTTAAGTTCTCGTAATCAATATTTAACTGCTGAAGAAAAAGAACAAGGAGTAAATATATATAGTAGTCTTAAACAAGCTGCGATCGCATTTTATCAAGGGGAAAAACTAGCCAGCAAACTTACGGGCATAGTTAAAGATAACTTAACTACCGTATCAGAAATTGAAACTCAATATATAGAATTAGTTGATCCTAAAACATTAGAGCCTTTAGAAAATGTCGAAAGTACAGGACTATTAGCAGTTGCTGTTTATTTAGGGAATACTCGTTTGATTGACAACATCATTTTACGTCAACCTATTGTAGCTATTGATGGTCCTGCTGGTGCAGGAAAATCTACTGTTACGCGCCGTGTAGCAGAACAATTGGGATTACTCTATTTAGATACAGGAGCAATGTATCGTGCTGTCACTTGGTTAGTGACTAACTCTAATATTGATGTCAATGATGAAGAAAAAATTGCTGATTTAGTTAAAGGAGTCAAAATCGATCTGATTCCTAGTGAGTCTTCCGATCTTCCTGTAGAAGTATATGTTAATGGTCAAGAAGTAACTAAACCGATCCGTACTCCCGAAGTTACCGCTAATGTTTCTACTATTGCAGCCCAGAGTGCAGTCAGAGAAGAATTAGTAACAATTCAGCAAAGTTATGGGAAAAAAGGCGGTATTATCGCCGAAGGAAGAGATATAGGAACTAATGTATTTCCTGATGCAGAATTAAAGATTTTTCTCACAGCTTCCCCTTCGGAAAGAGCTAGAAGAAGACTTTTAGACTTGCAAAATCAAGGTTATCAAAATATAGATTTAGGGGAATTGGAAAGGGAAATAGTAGAGCGAGACGCAAAAGACAGTACAAGGGCGATCGATCCGTTGAAAAAAGCCCATGATGCTATAGAAATAATGACCGATAATCTAACTATAGAGGCAGTGATCAACAAAATTGTCCAGCTTTATCAACGGTCATTCTTCATTTAGATGATTGGGAATAAATAGAGCAAGCAATTAGCCTCTACCTCATATTAACTATAAAAACAGAACATAAGCCTTACATTTTAGATACAAAATCTTGTTACAAACTTTACCTTGTTAGAGCTTTGGTAATTGTAGAATAAAATCGTTCTGATCAAGTCCAGCAAAGGCTTTCACTCATTCAAGCTATTTAATATTGACCCAAAAAACTTGATTCAGTTTTAGAGAACCTTCAGAGCCACTAGTCATAAGATCCAGAAATTAAGTTCAAACTCAGGCTTAGTTGATGGTAGAGTCAACTATGAACTAGATGATAAGTCTTAGTCCACATTAATATTTTTGTGATTGATTATACCTTTATGTTCAAGACATCAAGAGGTTCAAGAGTTATTACCCAATTGGAATAGTTCTGATTCAGTATCATCCACAAATTTTCTTTGATTTACAGTTTTTTAATTTAAAAATACTGGTTATTTCTGCGTATATATTTTTATGTAATCCGCAAATTTACTTTTTTTTACAGTTTTTAAGTTGATGACTGTTGCTATTTCTAAGTAATTGCAATTTTTAGACTAACTTTTGCTTAGAGAAATATAAAACCATAGTACTTTTTATTTTAAATTCATTGATTTAGGAGGTCTCACCGATAACCAGCAAGTCTTTTCGATTTTTTTGATATTATTTGTTGAAACCACGTATCTTAGTTTATTTATATTTACTTAGTAAAATTGTGACAGCACATCTTGTCCTAAGAGATTTCTTCGATATAAAAAATTATGATTAATTTAAGATAAAGAAATCAATAAATTTTTGTTGCCAATAATCCTTCTTTTGGGTATTCTTAAAAAGAAGGTTACAAAAATTCAATACAAGGGATTTTTAAAAACCATATACCCGTTATTTTATTATTCTTCGGGTAATCTAAGTTCAGGTTCAATTCAGGTCAAAAAAGTTTTATCAAGTATTCAAGAGGTAGTATTTCATGTCAAGCATATTAGCTATAGATAACGTTGGGTCAGTAGAACAGATAGGTGATGGTTTAAACATCGTGGGCGATACCAATAGCCCAGCCACAGTGTCTATCCAAGGAAACTCTGACGATACAGTTGTTACTGGTAAGAAGAATGACGTTGTCTTCACTGGAGGGGGAAATGACATCATCTTCGGCGGAGAGGGTGGTGACCTTAACGTTGCTGGAGAGGGCGATGACGTCCTCTTCGGTGGAGACGGTGCTGACGTTATCATTGGTGGTAAAGGCTCCGATATTATGAGCGGTGGAGAGGGTGAAGATATCTTCGTATTAGACGCAAATGATTTTGCTAAGGGTGAAGCTGATCGCATTATGGACTTCACGGTCGGAGAAGATATAGTCCAAATCAACGGTATCGATCCTACTAAAGTTACCTTAGATGGAAACGAGGTTAAGTTTGGCGATCAAACGATTATTAACCTTGTTGGTGACATAAATGACATTCAGGGCGTAGCTAGAGATGAAGACACCTTTGAATTGTTCTAGGTCAGAATATATTAATTCAGCTCAATAAATTTTAGGTCAGATAAAATCCGCGACATCAATCGCGGATTTTTTTGGTATTGACATAGTAGGAACATCATCAGTAGATTGGGATTATTTTCAGTGTAATAATTATGCTGCAAGAGGATTTTGCGACCCAAACAATTAAAGAATATTTTGCTCAAGGACAATGGAGTGAAGTAATCGAAGTTTGTACTCAAGTTTTGACCCGCGAGCCTCAACGTACTGAACTATATCTTTTTCTCGCTAAAGCCTATAGTCAACAGGGACGAGTTGGACAGGCGATCGCGGTATATCGGCAGATTTTAGAACAGAATCAAAATTCCCCAGATATCTATGGGGAATTGGGGCTCCTATATACAAAACAACAGGATTTAGTCCAAGCAGCTTGGTGCTACCAAAAAGCTTTAGCTTTGAAGCCCACCTGGGCAGAACTACATTATAATTTAGCGATTATCTTACATCAGTTAGGGGATTGGTCAAAAGCAATTGATTCTTATCGCCAGACTCTCAAGCTCAAGCCTAGCCATGCTGCTGCTTATTTTAATTTAGGACTTTTGTACGATCGCCGACAAGAAACGGAAATGGCGATCGCAAGTTATCAAAGAGCCATTGAATTAAAACCAGATTATTTGACAGCTTATAGTAATCTTGGCAGTGTGTTAGCTAAAGATCAACAATATAAATCGGCGATTGAAGTTTTTAAACAAGGACTTAAACTCGATCCTACTTGGGGGACTTTACATAATAATTTGGGTCAAGTTTATTTGTTTGACCAACAGCCAGAAAAAGCCTTAGCGAGTTTTGAATATGCCATTACCGTCGAGCCTAATATGGCTCTGGCTCATTATAATTTGGGCAATTTATGGCAACAACAAAAAAATTATCCCAAATCCCTGGAATGTTTCGAGGAAGTGATTAAGCTAGAACCTAATAATATTGTGGCTCAAAGTAGTTGTGCTGCCATATTGCTCAAAATTGGTGAAATCAAATCAGCAATTAAATATTTACGTAATGCCATATTCTTACAGCCTACTTTTGTCGCAGCCTA
The DNA here is from genome assembly GCA_030065315.1 of Xenococcaceae cyanobacterium MO_167.B52. Lineage (GTDB taxonomy): Bacteria > Cyanobacteriota > Cyanobacteriia > Cyanobacteriales > Xenococcaceae > JASJCP01. Next base: position 27,227 of record JASJDB010000005.1, read on the forward strand.
TTACCACCGAGTTAAGCAATTAGAGCCGAAAGATACTTTGGAGCAAGCAAAACTATCTTGCGCTCGTTTTTTAGAAGCATTATTTAAAGAAACTGATGAAGCACAAGTCTGTGAACACTTATGGCAAACTTATTTCTACCTGGGAGAAGTTTTGTTTGAGTATGGTGGAGCAGAACAAGCGGAAGTATATTATCGTCAAGCACTAGATATTAAACCTGATGAAGTTAATTTATATCTGCGTCTTGGTAATTGTTTAGCCAAACAAAAAAGGTTTGATGGAGCTATTGCAGCTTATCAAATGGGTTTGACTATTCAACCCAATCATTCTCAACTCTGTTTTCAGCTAGGAAAAGTACTACAAAAACAAAAAAATTCTAGTTCTGCTGTTTCTTATTATGAGACAGTGTTAAAACAGGATTTGACCATTGGAGGGGGAAATTGGCAAAGTTTACCCACTCTATTTCCTTCTTCAGAACATTTATCTAACTTGCCGACAACTCTCTATCACCATACTCAGGACTGGATTCGAGATTGTAAATTAAAAGACTTTAACTATATAGAAGTAACTTGGTCAGGTACCACACCTCAGAGCAAAGGTAGTTTGTTTAGACAACCAGAACCAATTGTGATCAAAGATAATGCTAGTAGTTCAACTACCGAATGCGGAGGAATTAACTGTAACCATTGTCTAAGTGATTTGTTGACCTATTTTCAACCAATCCAAATTGGTCAAAATGCCTATCAATGTTCTTTTGAAGCAGCTCCACCCATAACTGCACCTTTACCTTTTGTCGTTACTATTCCCCATGGTAGGACTTGGATTGTTCCTCAAACTAACTCTTGGATGGTTTGTAAAGCGATCGCTGTGATAACTCCTGACAATTGCCTGTTAGGGGATTTATCTCGCTATTATCCTTGGTTGCTACCTGGCTGCTCCCAACCCCATAAAGTTAATCACACTTTACTAAATGTAGATAAAATTTCCCCAGTCAAAAAACTTGCTGGTAGAGTAGCAGTACTTTCGGGATTGTCTGGTGATGTTTATTATCATTGGTTATTTGATATCATCCCCCGCATTGAATTAATCCGTCTCAGTGGCATTAAATTAGAATCAATTGATTGGTTTGTGGTAAACAGTATAGAAAAACCTTTCCAAAAAGAAACACTTAGATGGTTAGGAATTCCTGATTCTAAGATTATTTGCAGTGATCAAATTTCCCATATTCAAGGAGAACAGCTAATTGTTCCTTCTTTTCCTGGTTATTTCAACTGGGTACCTTGGGGGACAATTAAATTTTTACGAGAAACTTTCTTGTCCCGAATTAATCTCAAGCAGTATCAATCTCCTGAAAAAATTTATATCAGTCGCCGAAAAGCCAGAGCCAGACACATTATTAATGAAACTAAAGTAGTTGCTCTATTAGCTAAATACGGATTTAAAACTGTTTTTCTGGAGGAAATGTCTATGGTAGAACAAATAATTTTGTTTGCCAATGCCAAGTTTATAGTTGCCCCCCATGGTTCTGGGTTAAGCAATCTGGTATTTTGTGCTCCAGGGACAACTGTAGTGGAGTTATTTTCTCCCCGTTATCTGAGAACCCACTATTGGATATTGAGCCAGCAACTGCAACTTAAACATTACTACTCTGTAGGAGATAGTTTTGACTGTCCTTCTTTGTTGAACTTAATGTATCAGAATTCTTTAACAGATGATATATTGGTCAATCTTAGCTCTTTGGAACTAATTATGGAAGTGGCTGGAGTGACAAATTAAATCTATAATATGGTTAATCATAATTGTAAATACTAAGTTTTAGAATTTCCGATTCTTATGTTGATGATTAATAATCACTCAACTGCTAAAACACTCATTTAATAAGCCGTGAATTATAGTTATTTAGTTGATTCTGTTTCCCAATGTGCATCAGCTTTTTCTGAAGCAGACCTGAAAAATAACGTTGAGCATTGGCAATCTGCAAGTAGAGATTTGGGTAACTTGCTACAAGGATTAGCAAGATTCGATGAAGCCATTTTTTGGCATTCTGTGGCGTTAGATTCTGACCCAGATTTAGGAGAAATATTTTTTCAACTGGCTAGGCTTTATATCAAAGAGGAAAATTGGGATGAAGCAATTTCTTATCTTCATCGTGCTTTAGAACTTCACCCCAATTCTGCCTTAATTAACTCCAATCTAGCGCAACTGTATGGACAGACTGGGAACAGAGAAGAGGAAATTAAATTTTGGTATCAAGCGATCAAGATTGATCCTGAGTTAGTCACAGCAAAAGGCTACTATAAACTCGCTAAGGCTTTTGAGCAACAAAAAAAACTGGCTGAAGCAGAGTTTTGTTATGAAAGAGCAAGCAATAATGAAGAAAATTTAATCCCTGCTCATTATGATTTTGCTGAAATTTCTCAGCGAAGGGGAAATTTAGAGCAAGCCATTAACTGTTATGAAAAAATTCTAGCTCAAGACCCTCAACAAGCCAAAGCCCACTATAAAATTGGCACAATTTATTTACAACAAAAACGGTATGAGGATGCCATAGACCAGTTTCGCCAAACAATTAAACACGCGCCAGAATATCCTTGGGCGTATCGTGATTTAGTTAAGACTTTTTTGTTACTAGAAAGATGGGATGAAGCAATCGCTACTTGCCATGCCATAATTAACCTAGTAGAAGAGTATCCTTGGGTCTATGTCCAACTGGGGAATGCTCTGCGAGAGAAGGGAAGGATTACGGATGCGGTAGCAGCGTTTCAGAAAACTTGTAAATTAAGAGGTTGGTGGCAATGTGATGCTAACCAATATTATTTTACTAGAGATAACTTTACCTATCGTATTCCTCTATGGCAACCTCACATAGAAGAACTAATAGACCGTGAAGCCGTTAATGCTTTGGAAATTGGTAGCTATCAAGGGATGTCCAGTTGTTGGCTACTAGATAATGTTTTAACTAAACCCTCAAGTAAGTTAGTCTGTATCGATGCTCAAGTTATAACTATTCTCAAAGACAATTTAGCTAAAACAGGTAAAAAAGATCAGGTTACTCTTCTAGTGGGAGATACTCATCAGCATCTTGCTTCATTAACCCCAGAAAGCTTCGATATCATAAGTATCCAAGATAAATGTAAATTGGTGGATTACGCTTACAAAAATGCCCAATTAACTTGGCAATTGTCTAAAGTTGGTGGTTTGATCATTTTTAATGACTATGGTTGGCAAAATATAGCTAATCCTCAACAAAATCCCAAACAAGGAATTGATAAATTTCTCGATTCTATTAACAAAAATCAATGGAAATTAGTTAATCATGCTCCTCAAGCTAATCAACTAATGATCCGTAAAATCCAATAATATGTGTCCTGCTATCGTAATTTAGTGCAATCGGATAAGGGGGAAAGGTAGATTTTTTTTCTTGGTTTAACATTATTCCCCAATTATAGAAAACCAGATAATTAATTTTTAAGAGTTAACTATTTTTGAAATGAATCAAGTAAATCAATCAACCTTACAATCGAATCAGATAATTGCCACAATTAAAAAATATACTCAAATGCTGGCACAAAATCCAGAAGCACCAGAGATTCACTTTAATTTAGGAAATTTATACGCTCAAAAAGAACAATGGCAAAAATCAATTAAACATTATAGAAAGGCTATTAAAATCGATCCGAAATTGATAGACGCTTATCGCAATATAGCCAAAGTTTATCTTAAGATAGGGAATGAAATTGAAGCTGCAAATTTTTGGTACAAAGGCATTAAATTAGAACCTGGTGAAGAAAAAATCGAGCAATATCTAGGGTTGGGAAATACTTTTAGGAGCCAAAAGCAATACAGTAAAGCTGTGGATTGTTATCGTCAAGCAATCCAAATTCAACCTGATTTAATTTCAGCATATCATGCTTTAGCTAAAGTTTTGAATATTCAAGGCAAACATAAACAAATAATTTCTATTTATCGTCAAGGGATTCAAAAAAATCAGCAAAGTCCCCAATTTCACTTGGCATTAGCTCAAGCTTTAGCTGCACAAAATAAATGGCAAAAAGCAAGTAATCGGTTTCGCTTAGCTTTAGATTTAGATAGTAGTATAGCAACAGGATACTATCATTGGGGCTATGTTTTAAGCCAGATGGAAAAATGGCAAAAAGCCAAAAATTGTTATCAAAAAGCCATTGAAATCAAACCAGAATATTGGGAAGCTTATTATTACTTGGGGCTGATTTTTCAAAAGTTAAAAAAATGGCAGCAAGCCAAGGACTGCCATGAAAAAGTAGTTGATTTAAATACAGGATTTGTGTCAGGCTATTTACAGTTAGCCTTAGTTTATCAACAACTCGAAGCATATAACCTTGCTTTAGATTGTTGTAATAAAGCTTTATCAATTGCTCCAGAATCTTCCCCTTTAGAAGATCAAGTAATAGCAATTTATCAAAAAACTTTAGATAATCATCTTAAATTAAATCCTGCTCTTTGCTCTCAATTTAACAAAGAATTTGTTTCAGGCTATTTGGATTTGGCTCTAGTTTATCGAAGACTTAAAAAATATAAATTTGCCCTGCAATGCTGTAACCAATCACTAGAACTGACTCCAGAATGTTCACCTTTGAAAGAAAAAGTAATAGCAACCTATCAACAAACTCTAGATCAATATCCTAAATTAACCCCGAATTTGTACTATCAATTTGGTAATTTACTTAGAAAAAAAAGTTACTTTAAAGATGCGATCATAGCTTATCAAAAAACTATTAAGATCAACCCTGATTTTGTTGCAGCTCATATCAATATACAATATACAAGTATCGCACCTAAACAATTATCTCAACATATTGATTTTTACCGCCAAATTGTCAAACAAAATCCCGAATTAGCTATTGCTTGGGGAAATTTAGGAGATGCTCTTACAGAACAAAATAATATCCAAGAAGCAATATCTTGCTATCGTAAAAGCTGTTATCAGCAGGCGATTGATAGTCATCCTGAATTAGCTCAATTAAAGTGGAAAGAAGCGAAAGAATCTGGTCCTGATTTTATTATTGTTGGTGCAGAGAAATGTGGTACGACTGCGCTTTATCAATATCTAAATAATCATTCTCAAATTTTATTACCTCATAAAAAAGAATTAAATTTCTTTTGGAGAAAATACGACTATGGAATCGACTGGTATTTAGCCCATTTCCCCTCTATTACTGATAAAGAAAATTTTATTACAGGAGAAGCTACACCCAATTACATTCGTTCAGCTTTAGCAGCCCAAAGAATTAAACAACATTTTCCTAATACTAAGCTGATCTTATTACTACGAAATCCTGTAGATAGAGCTATTTCTTGGCACTATCATAAACTAAATACTGGATATGTAAAAGAAGACTTAGAGACTGCTATTCTAACAGAAATCAAAAATCTCGAAAATTTGACCGAAGAAGAGATTGTTAATAGTGTTTATTTTAAATTAGATAGTCTGCTTAGTAGCCTTTATATATATAAAGTTAAGGTATGGCTAGAGCTTTTTGATAGAGAACAGATTTTAATTTTAAAAAGTGAAGATTTTTATAGTAATCCTGCTCAAACTATGGAACAAGTATATGATTTCTTAGGATTACCTAATCATTCTCTAAAGCAATACCCCAAAATTAACGGTGGAGCATATAATCCTGCTGATGAAAAAATTAGAACCATTCTGCGAGATTACTTTGAGCCTTATAATCAACAGTTAGAAGAATATTTGGGAATGAAATTTAACTGGAGCTAATTAAAATTTTGGCTAACTATTTTGCTACTGTAGCCCGTGGTTTAGAGGAAATTGCTGCTCAAGAATTATCAGATTTAGGCGCAACAAATATTATTCCTGATTTTACAGGAGTCCATTTTCAAGGAGATAAAAAGTTACTTTATAAAGTTAATCTTTGGGCTCGTACTATTTTCCGAGTTTTAGTGCCAATTGCTGAAGTTAAGAGCTACAATGCTCAACAACTTTATCGCAGCGTATATAATATAGATTGGTCAAAATATCTTCATCCTAAAATGACTTTAGCTGTCAATTGTACAGGAAAAAATAAACAGCTAAATCACAGTCATTTTACTGCTTTACAAATTAAAAATAGTATTGTGGATTGGCAATATAAAAAATATGGCAGACGTTCTGATATTGATGTAAAAAATCCTGATTTACTAGTTAATGGTCACATTAATAATAATAAGTGTACCCTCAGTTTAGATAGTTCTGCTTCTAGTTTACATCGTCGTGGTTATCGCCCTGCTATGGGACTTGCCCCCTTAAAAGAAACTTTAGCTGCTGCGATAATTGTAATGACAGAGTGGACTCCTGAATTAGCTTTTTTTGATCCCTTATGCGGTTCAGGAACTTTACCCATAGAAGCAGCTTTAAAAGCCTTAAATATTGCCCCTGGTTTATATCGAGATAAGTTTGGTTTTGAGTCTTGGTTGGATTTTGACTTACTACTTTGGGAGGAGATGATTGAGGAAGCAAAAGAACAACAATTATCAAAAATTCCTACTGTAATTTTTGGTAGCGATCGCAATTATCAAATAATAGAACAAGCTAATATTAATGCTAGAAATTGTGGAATTAAAAATCAAATTTCATTTAAAACTCAAGATTTATCTGAGATTGTAGCTCCAGCAGATAGAGGGGTAATTATTTGTAATCCTCCCTATGGAAAAAGATTAGGAACAGAAACAGAATTAGTTGAACTATATAAACTTTTAGGGGATACTTTTAAGCAAAAATTTACAGGATGGACGGCTTATATTTTAACAGGTAGTACCGCTTTAACTAAAAAGGTAGGATTAAGAACTTCCCAAAGAATTAAAGTTTATAATGGGATGATACCTTGTACTTTATTAAAATATAAACTGTATTGAAAAATTGTTAATCGTTAGTCCTAAAGGATCCCTAAAGGATCCCTAAAGGATACCGCTTCGCATATGGTATAACCGCTTCGCATATGGTGTAACCGCTTCGCATATGGTTAGTAGTTAATAGTTAGGAAAAAATGTGGTGTTCATTAATGATAGAATTGGTTTTTAGCCTTGTTTAACTAATGTTGTATTAAACTTGAGTTAGGTAAATGTTAAATGTTAAATGTTAAATGTTAAATGTTACTAACTAGCAGCAATAGTTACTGGTTTAACAATAGTAGCTGGTAGCCAAAAAATAAAAGTAGAACCTTCTCCCTGTTTACTTTCTACTGTAATATTCCCCCCCATCATTTCACAAAAGCTCTTACAAATAGTTAATCCTAATCCTGTACCACCATACTTTTTAGTTGTACCAATATCCCCTTGAATAAAAGGCTGAAACACACTTTTAGTTTGCTTCCTATTCATACCAATTCCTGTGTCAGATATACATACAATAATCCAGTCGGAAGCATGATGATTTACTGGGTTATTCCTATCATGATTTTCTCGTTTTTGTAATAGAGACAATTGACGACTATCAATTAATGCAGGTAGAGACTTTTTAGCTTTACGCATAATTGAAACATTTATTTTCCCTTGCTGAGTAAATTTTGCTGCATTACTCAAAATATTGAAAAGAATTTGTTTAACTCTTTTGCGATCGCTCATCATTGTACCCAAATCCTGGAAATTCTCAATAATTAAATTGTTATTATTTTTCCTAATCATAGGCATAACTAAGCTGCAAACTTCTGAAATTAATGTGCTAATATCAAACCGTTCAGGATAGATATGAATTTTTTCAGATTCTAGTTTTGAAATATCTAAGATATCTTCAATTAAAGTTAATAAGTGAACTCCTGACTTTTGAATCTGATTTAAGTCTGGTAAAAAATCTTGATAGCCAGAGTCTTCGGCTTCAGCTAATAATAAATCGCTTAATCCTAAAATTCCATTAAGAGGAGTTCTTAATTCATGGCTCATATTGGCTAAAAACTTACTCTTAGCAATATTAGCTGCTTCTGCTGCTTCCCTAGCTCGGTTTAATTCTTCCTCTGCCAATTTGTTATCAGTATTGTCTCGAATAATCGCTAAAACATTATCATCTCCGCACACCACAATACGAGCTTCAAAATATCTTCTGCGTCTTTCCACAAACCATTCATATTCAAATACATGAATTTTATTAGTTTCTAACGCTATTTTTATTCCATTACGAAACTCAGATGCTACGTGAGTTGGAAAAATTTCTGAAACATTTTTGTATAACAATTCAGCAGTTAAAGATTTCTTGTTCGGGTTGACTTTAGTATCAATTAAAGTTCCTTCATTGTTGAACCGCCACATCAAATCAGGAATCGCATTGAGCAAAGCTCGGTTTTTTATCTCACTTTGTCTTAAATCTTCGGCTCTAGTTTCTAAACTAGAAATTAACTCTTGTAATTTACTACTCATTCCATTAAAAGAGTGAGCTAAAACTGCTAATTCATCATGACTATTAATAGTTATCTTTTGTTTAATATCCCCCAAAGCCATCTGCTTTGTGGCTTCGGTGATTTCTTGTAACGGTTCGGTAATAGTGCGACTTAATAATATTGCGATTACAGTTCCTAACAGGGAAGCGAGTAGAGCAGTGACAATTCCTTGATGGCGTACTTCTGCCATGTTAGCTTTTAAGGGTTCAGTAGATAATTCGATACTGACTCCGCCCAAAGTTTGATAGTGGTTAGTTATGGCTTTTCCTGCTAAAAGTTTATGATGTTCCCAAACAAAAATAGTTTTTTCACTTTTCAGGAGCTGCTGAGTAAAATTATGAGTAGATACTTGATGGGAAACAGGATGAAATGTAGCGGAATTAGCAACCTTGTTCCCCTGCGGATCATAGATATTGGCAGATAGGACTAATTTATTATGTTTTAATTCTAATAAAGTGTTTTCTAAAAAATTGACATTATTTTCAGAAATACTATCTACAGAAACAACAGCAAGAGTATCTAGTAAAATGTCAGCTCTTTGTTGTAAGTTTTGTTTGAAGTTTTCTTCTCTATTACGAAGGGATAAAGTAGTAACTCCAGCAACGGTTAAAATAATTGCCGTGGTCATAGCTGTGCTTATTTTAGCTGCTAATGGTAGCCTTTTCCAACTAAACTGCAACATGATATTTACCTGTTTTGCTCCCATCCAAGACCGAACAGCAGAAAGTAATTATTGATAAAGTAGCTTTGTTTATGACTGGAGTAACCATGAAAACAAATTATTAGAAGAAAACTAGTCAGCAAAGATAGGAATATTCAAACTTTAATTAGCTCATAATAGAATTATTTTAAGTTTGTTATTTAAGGCTATTTCGCTTTTAAGCTTATCAGTAAAAAAAACTGCTAAACCTCAGTAGTTTTACTGGTTTTTATATTTTTTTTTGATGAAATAGAGGCTTTTTTAAAGAAATAATGAAGATTTAAATATTGAACAAAAATAAATTATTTTTACTACATTAGATGTTTTTTGGTATGTCTAAATATTTTTTGTATTCTTTTCACAAAATACTTTTTCGCCAAATTACCACTTTTATAATGGGTTTAAGATAGTTATCGCTGGAGCAAATTATCAAATTAATATCTGTTTATCTTGAATTGCCACATAGAAAGTAAGTCCTAGTTAGGATGAGTAAAGCCTATATAGAAATGACCTAACTATTGAAACCAATCAAATAGCTATGGATTATAACTTTGATTGCATAATCTTGCATTTATACAGATATCAATTAGAGAAGTAGTCAGTAAAAACCCCTAAAACAATACAAAAGAACTAATAGGCTAGTCTAAACTGCATCTAGTTTTAGGTCAATAGTTTTTAATTAATGTTTCCTCTAACAGTAATTAAAAATAAAACTCTAGTTTTCTGGGTGGACAAAGTTTATTTCTAATGCCCGAAATATTAATTTGAATTTCTTCTGAGTATTTCTAAGTCATTACTGTTGAGAATTGAGTCATTGTTATGCTTACCATTATTGGAGTCTCCTGAGTCATCAGACTTGGTGAAATAAGATTCGATGCTTTTTACGGTGATATAGAGAGAAGGAACCAGAAATAAACTTAACACTGTGGCAAAAAGCATTCCCCCAAATACTGCGGTTCCCAATGACCAACGACTAGCAGCACCAGCACCACTAGCAGTTACTAAAGGCAGAAAGCCTACTAAGCTAGAAATAGCTGTCATGAGAATAGGACGGAAACGCTCTTGTCCGGCTTTGATTGCTGCGCGGACGATATTTAATCCCTGTTCTCGTAACTGGTTGGCATATTCGACAATTAGAATCGCGTTTTTACTTGCCAAACCAATCAGCATTACTAGTCCTACCTGACAATAGACATCGTTATTAATTAGGGGCCAAATACTACCTGCTTGGAAGATATTGGCTCTACCCCAAATAGCTATAATTGCGCCCAAAATAGCTAGAGGGACAGTGAGCATAATAATAATTGGATCGATAAAGCTTTCATACTGAGCAGCAAGTACCAAGAAAGCCATAAGTAAGCCAATTGCGAAAATAATCGCTGATTGTCCCCCAGAATTTTTCTCTTCTAAGGCTGTACCTGTCCATTCATACCCAAAAGCAGGGGATAATACTTCGGCTGCAATTTCTTCCATAGCTTGAATCGCTTGCCCTGTACTATATCCTGGTGCGGGGTTACCTTGAATTTTGATGGCGCGAAATAAATTATAGTGGGTGATGGTCTGAGGTCCAGTGAATTCGGTAAGCTTGACTAGATTCCCCAGAGATACTAGCTCTCCATTATTGGAGCGAACATAGAGTTGTTTAATATCTTGGGGATGGGAACGAAATTCCCCTTCTGCTTGGATGTAGACTCGATATTGTCTTTGTCCCAGCACAAAATCATTGACATATTGGGAGCCTAAGTAAGACTGTAAGGTATTAAAGATATCATCAATATCGATATTTAGAGCTTTAGCTCTTTCTCGATTAACTTCTATTTCTATTTGAGGTGTATTGGCTGCAAATTGGGTAAAAGCTGCTGCAATTTCTGGTCTTTGGTTAGCTGCTGCAATTATTTTGTTGGCATTTTCAATTAAAGCCGAAATCGGTAACCCCCGACGGTCTTGCAGTTGAAATTCAAATCCGCCAAAGGTACTTAAACCACGAACAGGAGGAGCATTGACAGCAAAGGCTCTGGCTCCTTTTATGTTTTGAAATGAACCATTGAGACGACCAAGGATGGAATAGACGGATTTAGCTTCTCCTCGTCTTTCTGACCAAGGTTTGAGCTTGGAGAAAACAAAACCGCGATTACTACCATTTCCTTCAAAGCCAAAACCACTGAGAGTAAAGTAACCATCGATTTCTTCTACTTTACTCATTTTCTCCCCGATTTGCTCCATGATTTTGTCAGTGTAGTTAAGGGATACACCATCTGGTGCTTGAACCACAGTGAAGAAATAACCCTGATCTTCTTCGGGAACAAAGCCCGTAGGAACCAGGTTGTATAGGAAGTAGGTAAAGAGGACTAAGGCAGTGAAGCCAGCTAAGACAAAGGGACGAATGGCTTTTTTGGTTAGAAAACTAATAGTTTTGGCATAAGTGTTAGTAATCCAATTAAAAACTCGATTAAATTTATCAAAAAACCAATCTAAAATTCCTCCTTTCTTTTCTTTTTGACGTAATAATAATCCCGACATAGTGGGGGAGAAAGTAAGAGCATTAAAAGTGGAAAGAGCGATCGCAAAAACAATGGTTAAGGCAAATTGCTGGAAAATAACCCCTGTTGTGCCAGGAAAGAATGATACTGGAATAAATACGGCTGCTAAGACCAAAGAAGTAGCAATTACTGCCCCACTTAACTCATTCATCGTATCGATCGCAGCCAGACGAGGCTTCATGCCTCTTTCTACCTTAGTGGCAATCGCTTCTACTACTACAATCCCATCATCTACTACTAACCCTGTAGCTAATACCATCGCGAAAAGGGTGAGAGTGTTAATTTGAAAGCCAAATACATTGAGGAAAGCAAATGCCCCAATTAAAGAGACAGGAATTGCGATCGCAGGAATGAGGGTGGTACGCCAGTCTTGTAAAAAGATGAAAATAATCAGAACCACTAGTAATACCGCTTGTACCAGGGTTTTAACTACTTCTTGTAGAGATACTTCCACAAAGGCTGTTGCATCCAGAGCTACTTCATAACTCATTCCTGGAGGAAACTGCTGAGATAATTCTGCGATCGCATCTTTAACCTGACGGGCAACCTCAAGGGCATTACTTCCTGGTAACTGAAAAATTCCCAAACCAATAGCGGGAGAACCGTTATAACGGGCTATGGTATCGTAGCTTTCAGCTCCCAATTCTGCCCTGCCTACATCCCTAAGCTTGATCAGGTTGCCCCTTTCCCCCACAGAGATAACCATATTTTCAAACTCTTCCGCTGTTTCTAATCTTCCAACAGCACGGAGGGTAAACTCAAAATTCTGGTCTTGGGGAGAAGGTTGCTGACCAATTTTTCCTGCACCTACCTGGACATTTTGCTCCTCTAGGGCATCAACCACACTTTGAGCCGTGAGATTTCTGGCTGCTAAGGCATCAGGATTAAGCCAGATCCGCATGGCGTAGCGACGTTCGCCAAAAATTACCGCTCTACCTACACCATTGATCCGCTTAATCTGATCCAGAACATATAAGTCTAGGTAATTACTGACAAATAAATCATCGTACTCGCCATTTTCCGCAAAAAAAGCAATTCCCAGTAACAAGTCTGGGGAAGATTTCTGTACGGTAACACCAGTTTGTTGTACTGATCCAGGTAATTGGGGTTCTGCTTGAGCTACTCGATTCTGGACGTTAACTTGAGAAATATTGCGATCGCTATTAACAGGAAAAGAAACTGTAATATTGGTTATACCGTTATTACTAGTGTTAGAGGATATATATCGCATATCCTCCACCCCGTTAACTTCTCGTTCCAGAATATTAGTAACATTACTTTCTGCGGTTTCTGCATCTGCACCAATATAATTAGCTGTTACTTCAACTTGAATTGGGGCAATCTGAGGGAGCTGAGAAATAGGAAGCATCGGAATACTGATTGCCCCCACCAGCACCACAATAATGGCGCATACTGCCGTTAAGATCGGCTTTCTAATAAAGGTGTCTGCTATGCTCAATAACATGGTTAGTGGTTAGTTGTTCGTCGTTAATGGTTAATCGTTCATTGTTCATTGCTTCCCTTATCACCCTTGTCTCCCCAAAACCCAATACCTAATACCTAATACCTAATACCTAGTTCTTGAGAGTCGATAATTCTTCATTCACAACGGGGACCCCATTAGAAAGATTGAGAATTCCTGAGGTAATTAATTTTTCTCCTGGTTCAATTCCTGAAATTACTTGATAGGCTTGACCTTGAATATCACCCAATTGCACTAGCTTTTGCTGCGCTACTAAGGTAGTTTTGCCATTTTGCTCTGTTTCTTCGGCGATAAAGACGAAACTCTGTCCAGCAATGCGAGATATGGCTGTAGTGGGAACTAAGATGCCAGGTTTTTCTGACCATATTACTTTGGCTCTCACAAATTGCTCGTCTTGGAGACTGCCATTGTTGGGAAAGGTGGCTTTAGCTAAAATTGATTGCTGTGTGGAATTCACTGTGGGAGAGATAAAACTAATTTTTCCCGTAACTTCTGTTTTGCCTTGACTATTAACAATCCCAACAGGTAAGCCCAACTTTAACTTACTAGCTTGCTGGATGGGAATCGCGATATTAAGTTCTAAGTTGTTATTTTGAGTAATGCCAGTTATGGGATCTCCAGCTTCGATGTAATCTCCTATTTTGGGAATAATGTCACCAACTATGCCATCTATAGGGGCAACAATACGATTAAACTCTAAGTTTTCACTGGCTACTTTGACTCTTGCTTGGGCTTGAGTTAATCCTGCTCTTTCTCGGTCTACATTGGCTAGGGCTGCTCTAACTCCTTCTTGGGCTGCAATTATGGCTTTGTTATTGGCATTGAGAGCTTGTTGAAAGGCATCTTTTTGAGCGATCGCAGCTTCTAAGTCTCTTTTGCGATCATCAAGAAATTGTTGGGATTCTGCCCCCTCTCCTACTAAAAATTCCGCACGTTTTATATTCGCTTGAGCTAGAGCTACTTCTGCTTTTTGTCTTCTCAAGTCGGCTTTGCTTTGCTCTACTTGAGCTTGGACTCTAGCTACTTCTGCTTCCGCAGTTTTTACTCTGGCTTGAGCATTAGTGACATTTGCTTGACTAATATTGACATTAGAAATAGCAGCGTTAACTTCCGCTTTTTCCCTAGTTTGTTGCAATTGTACTATGAGTTGTCCTTCTTTAACGTGATCGCCCTCTTGAACTGCAATCTGGATAATACGCCCTTCAACTCTAGAGGCTAAAGAAACTCGTTTTTGAGCTTCTAGACTACCAAGAAATTCTGAACTATCTTCTAAAATACTAACTGTCAAGCTCTTAGTCTCTACGGGTAGAGCTTGGGGTATGAATCCCTGTGGCTGTTCTTGCTTGCCACAAGCAGCTACACCAATTACCAATGTCAATGCTATCCCTGCTAGTTTTCTATCTAGCAGATTGTTAGAAATAATCATAAGTAGTTAAGAATAGATTAAAGTGTATCGGAGAATATGCTTAAGATATTATGTAGTTGATGTTAACATTTTTTAAATTTTACTGTCTTATATCTTAAGACAGATATGTATTGTTTCAAGGCTATGATAAGTATTACAATGATTGGATAATAGCTAGAGGTAACGGGATTCTAGTTCTAGTTAGAGGATTAATGCAAACATGGTTGGTAGTAGCTGTTACTATTGGTTTTTCACCAGCGTTGAGGCGATAAATTTTATACGAGATCGCAAATTCTGTGTCATTAACTGGTTGTGATTCTAGCTTAATTTCCAATTTGTCACCACAAAACATAGGACGAAAAAAGTCTATTTCTCCATGTACTATTGGAATAGCTAGTTTTTTTTCTTGAAGTAATTGTTGTAGATTAAGACCAATGGTTGCTAACCATTCTTCATAAGCTTCGTGACACATTTCCATAGCCCTAGCAAAATACACTACCCCAGCAGCATCGGTATCAGCTAGATATACAGTTCTAAGATAATTAGTCATTTCATTTAACATTTATCATTTATCATCGAGAGTGTTTGAAGCTTCAAGACATTCAATGAACAAAAAACAATCAACAGCGATTGATAACCAGCAAAAAAATGCTATATATTTCAAGATAATAATAAATTTGTAATTATAAAAATGTTTCCCGATTATATCCCCAGTGATGCCAATAAGCTAACAGAAGCAGCATCCATCACACTAGCAAAACAAATTCAACTACAGTCTATCTTTACTTCTTTTAGTAGTGAATCTATCCCTACCGCTTATGTTCAACAGGGAAAAGGAAACGCCCCTATTTTATTGCTACATGGTTTTGATAGTTCTTTGTTGGAGTTTCGTCGTCTCATACCATTACTAGCAAAAACTCAGGAAGTTTATGCAGTAGATTTATTGGGATTTGGGTTTAGCGAACGTATTCCTAATTTACCCTACGGTGCAGAGGCAATTAAGACTCATCTTTACTATTTTTGGAAAACTGTTATTCAACAACCAGTAATTCTGATTGGTGCTTCTATGGGAGGTGCAGCAGCAATTGATTTCACTTTAAGCTATCCTGAACTAGTTGAAAAACTCATCTTAATAGATAGTGCAGGACTGGCAAAACAACCGATTATTGGCAAGTTTATGTTTTCGCCTCTAGACTATTGGGCAACAGAATTCCTCCGTAATCCTAAAGTCAGACAAAATATTAGTAAAGCAGCATATTATGATAAGAGTTTTGCTAATATTGATGCTCAAATATGTGCTGCTTTACATTTACAATGTCCCAATTGGAATCAAGCTTTAATTACTTTTACCAAAAGTGGGGGCTATGGTTCTTTTATCAATAAAATTAAGGATATTGCCCAACCTACTTTAATTACTTGGGGTAAGCAAGATAAAATTTTGGGCATTAAAGATGCGACTAAATTTGCCAAAAATCTTCCTAATAATAAATTGGTTTGGATTGATCAATGTGGTCATGTTCCCCATCTTGAAAAACCTGAATTTGTAGCAACAGAAATAATCGAATTCATTGAAATTAATAGCTAAGTCTTTTTGTCTTTTGAAGTTGAGGAATTAGTTTGAGCGAGTTTAGCTTTCCACTCTGCTACTGAGGCTGTCCGCTTATAATTGGTACCACAAAAAGGGCAGAAGCGATGGGTAAAAGAAGTGATGAATTCTTGACAATTAGGGCAGCGATCGCGTAATTTTGTGCCACACATAAAACAATAACGCGATCGCAACTCTCTCCATATTGGCTCTGGTTCTGCCCCCGCACTCCAACATTGGGGACA
Source organism: Xenococcaceae cyanobacterium MO_167.B52 (assembly GCA_030065315.1). Classification (GTDB taxonomy): domain Bacteria; phylum Cyanobacteriota; class Cyanobacteriia; order Cyanobacteriales; family Xenococcaceae; genus JASJCP01. The sequence goes on from JASJDB010000005.1 coordinate 43,588, forward strand.
AATTTTAATTGTTTTAACCGAAATAACTGGTGCGCCTTTGATCGCAGCAGTTAAATATTCTGTGGGAATAGAAAGTGCGTAAGCTAACCCCCGCTTGGCTTTAGCACTCAGTCTATTGGTTTTGCCCCGTTCAATCTTACCAATACTTTGCAGATGCAAGCCTGC
>JASJDB010000286.1 GCA_030065315.1 Xenococcaceae cyanobacterium MO_167.B52
TTGGCAATTCTGTTACTGATTCGATTGATTTTAAATTTGGAGTTTTCATTAAATAAAATGCTGGATATATTGGGGAAATTTCTTTTTTACCATAGTTTGTGCTACAAGATAGGATTTAGGTCAACGTTACACTGCTGTCCTAAAGGATTCCTAAAGTATATATCCGCAGGATATCAAACGACGGTGCCTGCATTGACCGCATTCCGCGGTGAGTTTTTGAATGGAGGCGGAGGTATTAAGAGTACAAGGAAAAGTTTTACCCATTAACAATGAACAACTAACTATTAACTACTAGCTACTAACTAAATTATGGTTTTTTTTCGTCAAGATAAGCAACTAAGTGATATCGCTAATCAAATTCTAGAAACAACCTGGCAAAAGTTTCCTCTTCTCACTAGAGATCAGATTGCCCTTACTTGGATAGTCTATGACCCTCCTGTAATTGTCAACACTGGGGGGGCTTTATCTCCAGCAGAATTTTGGCAATACGAAGTTAGAGGATTTAGTTATCGGGGTGTGGAAAGAATTTATCCTGCCAGCATTGTAAAACTATTTTACCTTGTAGCAATTCATGAATGGTTAGATAAAGGAATGGTGGGAGATTCCCCAGAATTACAAAGAGCAATTAAGGACGCGATTATTGATTCTAGTAATGATGCTACTAGCTTAATTGTAGATGTGCTAACAGGTACTACCAGTGGTCCCGAATTACCAGAAGCACCTTTTGCAACTTGGAAACAACAAAGAAATATTGTTAATCGTTATTTTAAATCTCTGGGTTGGCAAGAATTAGAAGGAATCAATATTAATCAAAAACCCTGGAATGAAGGAGCTTATGGTAGAGAAAGAGCTTTTTTAGGGGAATTGATGGAAAATCGCAATATGCTCACCACTGATGCAGTAGCCAGACTTTTACACAGTATTATCGGTGGTGTTACTGTTTCTAGCGATCGCTCATTGCAAATGATGCAATTACTAAAACGAGATGTTAATACTAAAGCCATAGATGGGGAAGAAAATCAGATTACAGGATTTTTAGGGGCAGGTTTACCAACCAATGCCCAAATTTGGTCAAAAGCTGGCTGGACATCCCAAGTACGCCATGATTGCGCTTATATCGAAATTCCAGACCGACAACCCTATTTACTAGTAGTATTTACCGAAGGCAAAAATCAGCCCCCTAATAGGGAGTTGTTACCTTTTATTTCTAATGGGATAGCAGAAGCTATGGAAAAAGTATCCATACCTAATAATTAGACCTCTTGCAAAAGTCTTAAATAAATGGTCTGGAAAGACAAGGGAGACAAGGGGACAAGGAGACAAGGGAGAAATTTTTGGTATCTGAGCCTCGAAAAAACCCAGTTGATCTAATTACCATACCGCTCAAAAAATTATTTATGCAAGAGATCTACTAACTACTAACCATATTTCAACTAATTTTGTTTAACTACTCAAATATTGCCAAATGAATCGTTGGTGGGATAAACACAAGGGCGAAACTCTTGGAGTTATGGCTGCATTAAGTGTTGCTTGGTTGTTCAAGTATTTTCAAGCAGCACCAATGATGGAACTTTATTATCTAGTAGTTTCTCCTTTTACCTCCGAAAGGCAATTACTACTAGAAGACCATTTAACTAATGCTCGTATTTTGGAATTAGAGCAAAAATTAGAAGAACTGGAGCAGCAAAATGCTCAATTTCAGAAAATTGTAGATTATCAACCCTTTCAATCAAAATCTGGAGTCATTGCCCCCATTATTGGTCGTAATATGGATAGTTGGTGGCATCAGGTTATTTTAGGTAAAGGTACCAATGATGGTATCCAAAAAGGATATATTGTCACAGGAATTGGGGGGGCGGTAGGTAGAGTTATGGGAGTTACCCCCAATACCAGCCAAATTTTACTAATTAGCGACCCTAATAGTCGAGTAGGAGCAGTGCTTTCTCGTAACCGCCATATGGGATATCTTCAGGGTAAAAGTTCCCAAAATGCTACCTTTAGCTTCTTTACTAAAGTAACTGATGTTAAACCAGGTGATGCGATCGCAACTTCACCCCTGAGTAACTTATATCCCCCTGGTATTCCCATCGGTCGCATTAAATCCATTAGATTTAATCCAGGTACAGCACCAGAAGCAGAAGTGGAATTAACCGTACCCCTAGAACTTTTAGAATGGGTAGTAGTTCATCCTTTTAAGCCCAAACTTGTTAAATAAGTGCCTAAGCAAAATTATTTGTACATTCCATTTTTCCCTAACTCGATGCGAAGCGAATCCTTTAGGGCTAAAACCTAACACCTAACACCTAACACCCAACACCTAATACCTAACACCTAAAACCTATCTCAAAGAGCATCTAGTCAATTATCATAAGAAATTACAATATTACTTTTGACATATGCCAGAAACTACAATGAAGCACACTATCTCAGTACTAGTAGAAGATGAAGCAGGGGTTTTGACACGTATTGCTGGCTTGTTTGCCCGTCGAGGATTTAACATTGAAAGTCTCGCAGTAGGACCAGGGGAACAAGTGGGCATATCTCGCATTACGATGGTTGTACCTGGAGATGATCGCATAATTGAGCAGTTAATTAAGCAACTATACAAGTTAATTAAAGTTCTTAAGGTTCAAGATATTACTCAAATTCCTTCGGTAGAGCGGGAATTGATGTTAGTAAAAGTAAAAGCCACAGCTTCTAATAGAGCAGAAGTGATTCAATTAACTCAGATTTTCCGCGCTCGCATTGTCGATATTTCCGAAAATACTCTAACTATTGAGGCTGTGGGCGATCCTGGCAAACTAGTAGCCATTATTCAAATGCTGAATAAATTTGGTATTAAAGAAATCGCCCGTACTGGAAAAGTTGCTTTAGTACGGGAATCGGGAGTAAATACAGAATATCTCAAATCCCTGGAAGCCAAGGTTTACTAGATTTATCTAGATGAATTGATTTTTACACAAGATTTGGTACAAATCTGTATTTCTTTCTAACAAACAAGCGTGTCCACTTTCAGGCAAAACTTCCATCATCCCTTTGGGAAAAATGTTAACCAACTTTTCGGCTTCTGTAACTGATGGTAATAGGCGGTCTGCTCTACTTGCGATCGCTAAAACTTCTCTGGGAAAACAAGCTAAACTTGATCCAGAAACCATAAACTCCTGTAGCAGAGATAAACGCCAGCTTACTACTTCTGGAGGAAGGGATTTCATGGCTTGAAGTAAAGCTTTGCGTTCTCGTTTTTCCATCCGACTTAACTCCGCTAAGAAGGGCAATAATGCTACCGCAGAAGTGCGATGGAGCCAGTCTGGTAAATAGCGTGTAATGGGAATTCCCCAACTTAAGATAGGTTGATCGTTAAAAGCCGAAGCAGGATTAACTAAAATTAGTTTTTCGATCAAGTCTGGTTTAGCTTCGGCAATTTTGATCCCGATACATCCTCCAAAAGATTCACCACAAATGTACAGACGCTCTTCTCCCCTAGCTGCTAACTCATTTTCAATTAATTTAATTACACTATTGGTTAGTTTTTCCCAGTTGCTCATGTCATTTGCAGGGATAGACAAGCATCTGAGGCTAAAACAAGAAGCGAGTTTTTGCGTCTGGGTTGTCAAAAGTCTTCCTGTCCCATCCATTCCAGGAAGATATAAAAATAAGGGGCGATCTGATAAACTTTCCTTTGGTGTTAGTAGTTGACATTGGGAATTATATAAAGAGTTTTTTAAAGTGCGGTTTGCTATCACGTTTTATTTTTGATTATCTTTTATTCCTAAAGTATAACCATTGCCTGTTCCCCGTTCCCTGTTCCCTGTTCCGACGCAAAGCTTATCCTTATGCGTTTGCGCTTGCGCTTGCGAAGCTCTACCCGCAGGGGCAGCTCTACCTGAAAGGTCAGCTCTACCCAAAGGGGCAGCGGTATCCTTTAGGATTAAGGCTGTTTCCTAACCTTCACAGAAAATTTTTCCAGCAAACCCTACTTATTAATTACTAAGAGTAATATCTTTCCAAGCCAAAGCTGTCAAATTATTAGCAGATTGCTTATTAATTACGGATTCAAACCGTTGTCTTGCTGGGGAATCAGAACTTCCTAAGCCAAAATCAAGGGCATATAAGGCGCGATAGCGGGTAGTAATATCTTGTTTATCTAGTACTTGAATTAAAAAACAAGGCTGGGACTTTGCCCATAGTGCGATCGCACTACTATAAACTTCTGCCGTAGCACCATCAACTCCTGGTGCCATCTTAGCTAAGGTTTCCGCAGCATTAGTATCCCCTTGAGCTGCTTTCTGACCAAACTCTTGAATCGCAGGATGTCCTACTTCTATCAGAATATCACGAGCGCGATCGCGTACTCTCTTGGTTTCACTAAGATGGCAAGAAACTGTAGCCACTTGACTACCAGCTAACCAACCTACAAAGGGAGATTTAATTTCGTACCAACCTCGGCTGGGGGTTTGTGTCTGAATTTGACTCCCACTGGGCAATACCCCCACAATATTACCCTCTTTCACCATTGGTTCAGAGCGAATATTAACATATCCATCAGGAGCAATAACAGTTAAATTTTGGCAATTATTACTGTCAGTTTTTCCTGGTTTACCAACAGAAAATATGGTTAAGGCAAAAGCAAGGGCAATAAGTGGTTTACGCATTAATCTATTTTAGGGAGTGGGACAAGTACCAAGATTCCAATCTACATAAAGGTCTCGTGGATCTGTATCTCGTAGCCAATCAACTAACCTTTTATAGTCAGCAATATTATAAACTCCCACACAACCAGCAGTACCAGGTAAACCCCTATTGCGATTCCAATCTATATGAATTTCTATTGCCGATCTTCTAGTTGAATCAGGGGTTTTATAATCCACTGGAACTGTTACAGGTCCTATTCCATCCCCCATAATGGCTCTATTATAAATATCCTTACCACCACCAGGAGCCCAACGAATATCGTTAATGTACCATTTTCCTTCTGGCAGAGGCTCAAAACTTCCTGATACACTCTGTAGACCAGTTCGGAAAAATTGCTTGTTAGACTGACCAGAACATACCTCTAAACGGTCTTTTAATTTGCCATTTTTAAAATAATCTAAATGCAGCACATAGCAGCCATAACGATCCTTACGAGAGGTTTTTGTGAGTTTGAGATAGTGCTTACCAGGAATCTCTAGAGTATTATCTTCTCCTGGGGTAACGAGTTGAGTATCTCCCCATAACTTTTTCCAGGTAATTGGTCCTACTTTGCCGTCAGCTTCATTCGCACCAAAGTAGTCTTTTTGAAAATCTTTTACAGCTAAGTCAGTAAGTTTGCCAAAATCTCCATCTAATTCACCACTGTAATAACCTAAATCTTGAAGACGCTGTTGAAGTTCTTTAATGTCATTGCCAGAAGCATTAACATCATTCATACCTCGAACTAATAGAGGTAGATTTAAAACAGGTGGATTGTTGACTTTCTGGATGGTATTTTGCTGTCCTGCAACTGAGATCCTTGTTCCATTTGGTATATTCTTATTAGCAGGAGCAAGATGAAAGTTTTTGGCGTTGGGATATTGCTGTAAGAGATAAATAAAATCTTGTTTGAAATTACTTTCTAAAGCCAGAATTTCAACTACTTGATCTTTATTCCAAGCCACAATAACTGTTTGATCTCCATCTCTATAACCTTCCAGCCAAGTGACACTATCTTGAGGAGAATCTTCTAGTTTAATAGGTGGTTTTTCGCCACCTATTTTCTCAAACAGCATTCTTTCATCTCGACGACGTTTAACTAAACCCTCTAATTTTTTCTTAACTCCATTTACTGTTGCATATACCCATCTATCAAATTCTTCAGCAGCCTCATCAAATTTACGGGCATTAATTTTTCGCCTTAGAGTACTAGTTTCAAACGCTCCAATACCCAAATTATAAGTAAATGAAACTAGAGCATCGAATTGATTTTGATTAATCGCTGTACTCAAAGCATCTGTAACTCCTTGAGCAAACTTCTCACAATCTTGCAGTAAAAAAGCTTCTGCTACCTGTTCACTAATAGTATCGCCTAAGCCAACTTTTCTACCATCAGGATAACGAATAGTGCCATAACCAATAGTAGGAATACCAACTGGATCGAGATAGGCTTCACTTCTAAAACCTTCCCATTTTTTAATTAAATCGAGACAATTTTGTGAAATGTTCATATCAGTACATTCTGTTTAAGATTAATAATTGTTAGTAGTTAGTAGTTAGTGGTTAGTTGAACAATGTTAAATGTTTAATGCTCAATGTTAAATGTTCAATGCTCAATGTTCAATGTTCAATGTTCAATGTCCTATAAATTGGGAATATACTTTTGTAAATCTTCAGCAATTTCTAAAAGTCTTTCTTCTTGAGATTCAGTTAAACTCACTCCTAATTTTTGCTTTAATCTTAGGCGATGAAAGTAATCTAAATCTTGCATCTTATTAGCAGACTTAATGGTGTCTTGCAGAAATTCTAAATGTTCATTTCGCTTGCTTGCGTCATTTTTTTCATTTTCATCTAGTTGACTGAGTACAGCAGCAAGGTGCTGATTAACTAAAAGCTCACTACTATCTCCAGAATGAATAATTCCTGGTACTATTTTGATTACCACGTAATCATGTAATGGGTTTTGACCCGCTAATTGTTGGCTGACAGGTTTTAATTTTAAGTCAAGCAATTTATACATCACTGCCTGAACATCTTTATTAAAGAAGATATAAGCTCCATAACGGAGAGGAGTTTCAAAACTATCTTGACCATAAAGATCTAAAGAAGTACGAAAAACTTCAGTATTTTTATCACTTAAGCTACTTAATTTATACAATAAGTTAGACAAATTTGATGCTATACCTGTAAACGGTAGAATTGCAGGAAATACTGCTCCAAAAGTACCAGAAACTGTAGCAATTGTGTCACTAATTGATTGATTGGTTCTAAGTCCCTTATCGATTTCCATAATCTCTAAGGTAATAAGTAATCGATTAGCCTCTATATGATCCTGTTTGGAAAAAATATGTTCTGCTGCTAAATTTTCCCCAATAAATTCATTAGGTACATCTTTTTGAAAAAAGTGAATTCTCTCTGCTGTCGGTTCGTTACCATATTTAAGCCAAGAACGAACTAGAAGATCATTCCCACTAGTGTCTCTATCGTGATTCTCTTTTACATAAAAACTTTCGAGGGAAATAGTAAATGCTTCCCCTTCTTTAACTAGACGATCTCCTTCTATAACTTGGGATCTAGCTGGTCTTAATTCAGAACCACTATCATTTTGAATTTCAGCTAATGGGACAAACCAATATTTACTTCTTTCTAGTGTCATGATGGTTTTTGTAGTTTCGTTTTATTATTTGCTAGTTACACAAATTATTGATAAATTTAATTACTCAAAAATTCATGTATGTTGCTATAGCAAAAAAAATCCCAAATGTTTGCTATAGCTCTGATAAAGATTTCAATCATCTTTTTTGTAAGTTCTAATATTGAATACGTTTGGTAATCAATATAAATGCAATATAAAAAGTTAAATATTATGTAGTGTAAACATTAACTCTATTACCTATAACCTTATTTAAATTGTGAGCGGGAATTCCCGCCCCGTGACCTTCGGTAGTCGCTGCGCGTTCAGGGGGCAGGGAGAGGTTCACTCGTTCCTCGTGTCGAAAGCGAGCAGGATAACTTATCGGACATAGGTTGACATTTTTGATACATAATCTTTATATAGCAAGGGTTTTGGCTGTTGTACAATAGGTACAACAGCGCGGTTAGATATGCTTCTTGACCAGAAGCATCTCCCGCGCTCAATACGCACCTTGAATTTTGAATAGTAGCTATCTGGTTCTACTGAAAAGTCTCCCAGTTGCAGTCCGTTCAGTAGGTAAAAGTTACTGCGGTGGGACTAAGTAGTTTGTACTGT
>JASJDB010000287.1 GCA_030065315.1 Xenococcaceae cyanobacterium MO_167.B52
CACTACCAAATAAGGTAGCAACACCTTTAAAATTATCATTTGCTCCATTAGCATAAGCTAAAAAAACTGTGGCACAAAATATAGCGGTCGCAAATAGCATCTTTCCCCTCTAAATAGTTTAATTAAGAAACATAAACATTTATCAGGCGTGAATGATAAATGTTAAATGATAAATGTTAAATGTCAACAACATTCCCCAGAAGGACAACAATCATCATTACTAGCATTAGTTAGATTATATTCTGAACCTTTTGTTTCTTTAGGATGACGAATTGCTTTATTTTTACAGTTAAAAATTTCAGCTTCTTCTAAAGGAATATTCTCATAAGGAGCAATGGCAATCATATCTTTTTGGTAAGGACTATTAGCATCAGTTAATATGTGATAAGTCTTGTCACAAACTGCCATTCTTTCCCCACGACAATAGATATGTCCATCATCATCTTGTACTTGTTTCCAGGGACCCTTATAAACTACTGCTTGTTTTCTTTCTAAACATTCTCCTTCTTTTCCTTTATAAGCCCTAATAGTTACCGAGCGGAATTCTACACCATCAATAACTTGCCAAGGAGTTTCTTCTCTTTTGAGGATTTCAATACCATAAAATCCTGCTGCTTCAAACATCTTTAAAAAGTTATCTTCGCGGAATGCACCAGCAATACAACCACTCCACAATTCAGGATCGTTTAAGATTTTTTCTGTGGGGTCTTCATCACATACAATGTCGGAAATAACTGCTCTACCACCCCGTTTTAAAACTCGATAAATTTCTTTAAATAATTGTTCTTTATCTTGAGGATGTACTAAGTTTAAGACACAGTTAGAAATAACTACATCTACACTATTATCAGCAATTAAAGTTTCTGCTTGACGTAAGCGATCGCATTCTAATTCATATTCTGCCACATCATCAAGAGAATAAATCGGATTCTGATCTAACCAAGCTTGCAATTTATCCAAAGGTAGTTTTAAATCCTGAATCTTACCTTTGACAAATTCAGTATTATAGTAGCCAAGTTTAGCAGCAATCTCTTCTTGATATTTTCGGGCCAAAGATAACATTTCATCGTTAAAATCAACTCCGATAATTTTCCCTGCTGCCCCCACTTTTTGGGCTAATATATAACAGTTTTTTCCTGCACCAGAGCCTAAATCAACGACTGTTTCACCCTCATTTACATAACGAGTAGGATCGCCACAACCATAATCTTTGGCAACAATTTCTTCAGGTAATATCTGAAGATAATTTCCTTCATATTCTGTGGGACAACATAAACTAGGCTGTTGCTGTCTGGCACCTTCTTGATAACGAATCTTAACTTCAGACTCGATATTATAAGCAATTTCTGATGCAGATTGAGATGTTTGTTGGCGAGAAGTAACAGTATCAGTCACGAATACCTAATCCTTTTACGTACTGGTTTTTTACAATTATGCTGGCTAAATCAGTTATTAGCTATTGGTTGAACTTATCTTAATCTGATTTAATCTTTTCCAGAATATATTCATTTAAAGCAACACAGATGAAATTTTCCTGAGAAGTTGCTAAGGAATTGCCAAAAAACCAATCATCATTTATGTGTAGTTACTTTAAGAAATTAGTCAGTATTTGCGATCGCCTTGAGCTTTTGGAATAAAGAAGACATATCTGGAATCGGTGTAAACCCCTCAATAGTAGTTGAAGATTGAGTTTGGGGGTTTTTAAGATGTGATGGTGGAGATATTGATCTAGTATCGGCTGCTGGCTCAGAAATAGATAAAGCAGAAGATTCAGCTTGGGCTTGATGAGATGGACTATGCTTTTGAGAAGTGGAATTTGGGTTTTGATTAGAGTTATCAGAATTCAATACTTCTGAAGATAGAGAGGATAATTGAGGTTTTTGAGGTGCTTGCTGTTTTGGTTCAAAAGTAGGGGGAGAAGGGTAGGACTTTTCCTTGGATTGGGGAATTTTCTCTGAGTCTTGATCTGGTACAAGATGTCGGGGTAATTTCCGGCAGATCAGCCTTTCAAATTCTCCCCCAAAATGAACTTTGGGACTACCCAATCGCGACCAAACCGCCATAATTTGTTCGATGGAAATTGCTTTATACCTTCCTAGATAAAGTGCTTCGATGGTCGCCAAACGAATCCAAGTAGAATGATAATTGGTCAGCCATTTTGCGAGTAACTGATCTAAAGTATAACTCTGGAGATCAAAGCCATAGCAGGTCATCAGAACCACTGTCTGAGCAACTGATAAGTCCTTATCTAACTGGTTCATGGACTTGTGGAAGATAAATAAAAATTAGAGAAACTTGTCTGTTTATACTAGCGATTTTTGAGAGTTTTCTCACAACATTTTCTAGTATAAATCCTGCCAATTAAAATTAGGTATATTATATTTTTATTCCTATGCCTTCAGGAAGTACCCATGATCGCATTACCCTTTGGTTATTTCCTGGGGTAGTCTCTATTGCCTATCTTGTAACCCGTAATGGGGAATTAACCTTACTCTTGGGAGGTGGTTTTTTCTTTGCTGGATTGATGTTTGGTCCCGACTTAGATATTTACTCCATACAGTTTAAACGTTGGGGAATATTGCGAGGAATTTGGCTACCCTATCAAAAACTGCTGCGCCATCGCTCTTGGTTATCTCACGGTTTAATTATTGGCACAGTTATTCGGATTATATATCTATTGCTATGGCTGTTTTTAGCAGGAATATTAGGTATTGCGATCGCTCAAATGATTTGGGGGTTTGACTGGAATTGGCAACGTTTTATTCTTGCCATGATTAAACTAGTTAAAGAAGTTTATTGGAAAAATGCGATCGCTTTATTTGTCGGATTAGACTTGGGTGCGATGAGTCACTCTATTAGTGATTGGATTTCCTCCGCTTCCAAGAAAAGGAGGAAACCAAAACGTTCTAAGCTTAAGCCTAAAAAAATCAAACCCTAAATACTTGATTAGGATTTTTCTTCGGGGAAAGTTTCTTCAAACTCTTCAATTAATTCATCTAATTCTTCCAGAGCTTGATCTACATCGATGCGTAAAGTACCAATACTAGGTTTTTCAAGTAATTGAACTAAAAATTCTCTTTTTTCTGCAATTTGATTAACTTTAGCTTTGATCGTAAATTTATCCATCTTTTTTCCTAATACAGTACTAATTATGATTGTGGCAGAAACCGAAAGATTAATCTTAAGACATTTTATTCCTACTGACATTGATCCACTGGCTCTCATTGTTGCCGATCCAGAAGTGATGCGATTTTCTGAGAAAGGAGTAAAAACTAGGGCGGAGGCTGAGGATTTTCTCGATGCAATGCTTTATCATTATCAAAAACATGGCTTTGGTTTGTACGCAGTGATTCACAAAGAATCTAGTGAATTAATTGGCTACTGTGGGTTGCTGTTATGGACAATAGATGATCGTCAAGAGACAGAAATTGGTTATCGTTTAGCTACTGCTTACTGGGGTAGCGGTTTAGCAACGGAAGCAGCAAAAGCAGTTCGAGATTATGGATGGCAATTTACTCAGGGAAATGGCTTGATTTGTATTATTGAATCAGCAAATCATCGTTCAATTCGTGTAGCAGAAAAACTCGGGATGAAACACGAAAAAGATACAGCTTTCAAAAAAATTAAAGTTAGAATTTATCGCCTACAGTCTTGGGAGTGAACCATATTTTTATATTCCCTATTCCCTATTCCCTAACACCTAACACCTAATACCTAACACCTAATACCTAACACCTAATACCTATCTCAACTATCAAATTAATTGTCCATCGACTACTTATTTGACATTCAAGACAATCGCTACAATAATCATCTCTGTGTCTTAAGGTCTTTGCGTGAAAAATTTCCAAACAAATCATGCAACAAAACATAGAAACAGGGAATAATCACCAAAGTTAAACCTGTTGCTAAAGCCAAACCAGAAAACACTACTACTCCCAAAGGTTGCAGAAACTCCGAACCTTGCCCAATTCCCAACGCTAGAGGAAACATTCCTAAGACTGTAGTAATGGTAGTCATTAAAATAGGTCTAAGCCTGGAAGTGGCAGCTTGAATCATAGCAATAGTACGATTATATTTACCACTGGTATAAAGTTGATTAGCCAACTCTAGCATTACGATCGCGTTATTAACTACAATACCAACCAGTAATACTGCACCGATCAACACAGTAGCACCGATCGCGGTTTGAGTAACATATAAACCGATAATTCCTCCTGCTAAAGCCAGAGGTACAGTTAATAAGATTACCAAAGGATCGACTAAGGAATTGTATTGTACTGCCATCACAACAAAGACGAGAAATACGGCTAATCCTCCTAATACTCTTAAAGCACTTTGTATCTGTTGATTGGAAGCATCAGCATAACTGGGAAGTAGGCTGACACCAGGGGGTAATTCCATCTCTTGAATGATAGCTTGAGTTTCAGCCAGAGCTTTGCTCAAGTTTGCTCCTTCTGAGAGATTCCCCACCATAATATATACTGAACGCTGATTGATTCTTTGAATTTCTCCTGGTGCTTCTCCGATAGTGAGATTTGCTACATCTCGCAGTTTAATGGGGTTATCATCGGCAGTCAATAGAGGTAAACTTTGTAATTGTGCTAGAGATTGACGATAATCAGTGAATTTTACTCGAATATCAACTAATCTATCTTCTCTTTGTAACTGAGTTGGCACAGAACCCGCGATCGCAGTTTGTACTGTATTACCAATATCTTGTAAAGTTAAACCATACTCAGCTAATCTTGCTGGATTGGGCTTAATCTGAATTTCTGGTTGTCTGGGGTCAGTATCAGCTCGAAAACGGGCTAAAGTTGCCTTTTCATCCAATATTTCCAGAATTTTTTTCCCTGTTTGCTGCAAAAGTCTAGTATCTTTACCTTGCAAAATCAAATCGATATCTCCTCTAACAGGGGAGTTATTCAGGTTTAAACCCCTAACTCTTTGAGGAAATATGCGCAGACGAATATCTACTAGATTGAGTTTTCTAAATTCTTGGTTTACTCTGGTAATGAAACTATCTAGATTAGTGTCGGGTTTGAGAGTAATAGTACTAGAACTTCTTAAAAGATTTTCAATAGTCGAATTGCCAAACAAAAAACCTCCAGTGCTAGAGAAAACATATTCTGTTTCTGGTTGGCGCAATAGTATTTCATCTACTGCTTTCATTACTTTTTGGTTAGTTGCTAGATTTGTTCCTGGCGGGAAACTAGCAAACATTTGAGCTTCCCCAGTATTGATTCTGGGTAAGATTTCTTGAGGGATATTTTGAGCCAAACTGATACTGCTGCCACCGAGAATCAGAAAAACTAACACAATAGTTAGTATCCGATAGCGTAAAATTCCTTTGAGAAAATATCCGTAATTGTTAGTTATCCCTGCAAAACCTTGATTAAACAAAACCAATAAAGGAAAACGATTGAGATTACTAGAATAGGGAATACTCAGCAAGCGTGAAGCCAACATAGGAACAACAGTTACCGCTAATAATAAAGATGCTGCGATCGCAAAACTAATAGTTAATATCAGTTCTCGAAACAGTAAAGAAAATAAACCTCCTACTAGCAAAAAGGGTAAAACTGCCACTAAATTGGTAGCAGTAGAAGCAATTAAGGCAGATTCAACCTCTGAACTAGCTTTTTCTGCGGTTCTAATAATACTTCTCCCTTGTCCCCTTGTCCCCTTGTCCCCCTGGTCTTCCTTGTCCCCTTGTCCCCTGGTCTCCCATTCTTCTCGACTCACTGCCAGTGCAATATTTTCCAGCATCACAATGGAATTATCCACTACAATACCTACACCCAAAGCCAAACCACCCAGACTGAAGATATTAATTGATAAACCAAACAACTTCATTAAGATAATGGCAGCCAAAGTTGCGAGGGGAATCGCTAAAACAATAATGAAAGTTTGACGTAGAGAACCTAAAAAGATCAAAACCGCTATTGCTGCTAAAACAGTTCCCGTAATACCAGCGATCGCAACATTTGAGATAGAATTAACAATAAAGCCAGACTCATCTCTAGTCGTAATTAGTTCCATATCTTGAGAGATAACCCCAGATTCTTGCAACCATGCCAGTTTTTTCTTAACTTCTTCAATAACAGTAATCGTATTGGCATCTGGTTGTTTTTGGATCGTGATTTTAACCGCTGGTTTTCTATTAAGAGATACAAAAACCCTTTGTTCTGCTTCACCATCAGTAATAGTCGCAATATCTCGCAAATAAACGTTATTGCGCCCTAAATTTCCTTGTCCCAAATCCAAACTTAAATTGCCAATCTCCTCAACAGAGGTGAACTTACCGATAGTACGAATCAAAGGCTCTCCTGTTTCTCCCCTTAGTCTTCCCCCTGCGATATCCTGATTTGTAACATTTAAAGCATCTAGTACTTGATTAACCCCAATACCCAAAGCCTGTAATCGTTTTGAATCAAGCTCAATCCTAACTTCTTCATCTACTCCCCCTGATACATCCACTGTAGCTACTCCAGGAATTACGGTTAATTCCCTGCTTAATTCTTCATCAGCAAAAATCTTTAATGCCAAATCATCCAGAGAATCGGACTCTAAAGCAAACTCATAGATAGGTAATTGGGAAGGATCGAATTTAAACAATCGGGCTTCTGTGACTAAATCAGGAAGACGATTACGGTTGCGGTTAAAAGTAGCAGTGGCATCACTCAACGCCCTGTCTATATTACCCCCTGGCTTAAAATAGAGATCGATTCTGACTCTTCCTTCCCTAGTATTAGAAAAAACCTGTACCACTCCTTCCGTGGCGGTTAAAGCTTCTTCTAAGGGTTTAGTAATTTCTTCCACTGCTACTTCAGGAGAAACCCCTGGAACATTAACCCTTAAACCAATGCGGGGATAGGTAATAGCAGGTAATAAATCTACCTGAAGCCGAAATATAAAAAAAATGCCGACTACAATTACGGCTAGAGTCAGCATCAGTGTACCAATATGACGACGTATCGCGATCTTACTTAAATTCATCTATTACCTAGTCTGAGTTTCTAGTTTCTGATTTGAGGAATTCGATCCATCACACCAACGTACTTTTTCATTATCTCTTATTGGAAATCGAGATATTGTTCAAGGAATAAATTAATTTAAGCGATCTCAGTTTTTCCCAGATTATTTTAGTTATTATTGAGTCTAAATTGCTGGATACAAATGTTAATTCAGCCTAATCCCAAAAATCGCTATGTTAATGTTTTTGAAGTCTTAAAAGCATTAAAAAAAATTCATGTTTATAAGCAACCAGAAGTAAACCTAAATATATATTATAACTTTTTATAGTGTATAGTTATTCATTTAAAATAAAAATAACTAAGGACAAATACTCACAACCTTCTCACAATCTTTTTCTAAGCTCTTGAATAAGGCTAAAGCTTGCAACTCCATTCTCTTCAATCAAACAAAAAGTGATTACTAATCGAGTATGTTCTTAACTCCTTGAGGAACTCCTGTAAAACGCACAGTGAAGCTATTAGATTCTGGCTGAACTTCATTACTTTGGCAACAAGATACTGCTCTAGATTTGTACCATCTCCCAAGAATATTTTGAGGTTTTCTAAAGTAGATAATTGCAATAATTCAGATTAATGATAATAGCGTATCGCTTAATTAATTGTTTCAGTTGCAAGAACATGAGTGGGTAGTTAGATAAAAAATGAATTAATAGCGATCGCTGAAACTTGTGTAGTTAATTATAATTCCGTTATCGGTGACAACAGATATTGTTTTAGTAAGGAGTACGAAATATATTAGGTCTATAGTAAAAATTCTGTTGTAGTTGACGTTGTACAATTCCTTGGTTACGAAACTTATTAGTTTTTGTTCCTTGACAATAGAGAACTTCTCTTTGACCAACTGTTTCACATTGTTCTACAGGAATCTCTGCATTAGAAGCACAAAATAACTCTAACTGCCAATTACCATTCCGTTGTTT
>JASJDB010000288.1 GCA_030065315.1 Xenococcaceae cyanobacterium MO_167.B52
CTATTTAAACGCAATTCTAAACCAGTTCCAGCAGCAGAGATTGCCAAGAATTTAGCAGAGATTTTACAGACTAAAACTGCACTAGAATTGGAAGAGATTTTTAGTCAAAGAAAGACTGGTATTCGTTTAGGCAATAATCTTCCCGAATCTGTTAAAGATAAAATTGCTCGCTTAAGAATTGATGGTTTAGACCTTAGACCCCATTATAATCGTTTATATCCTCATGGGGATATGATGGCAGAAATAGTAGGCTATATTAACAAGGATTCTAGCCGTACTCCTCAAGCTGGTATTGAATATACCCAAAACGATCTTTTGCGACGAAAAGAATCTAGTATTAAGGTCAAACGTAGTTTTATTCCCAGGAAGGATCAAGAAGAAAAGGTTTTTCACTTGGGAGAATTAGATGCTTCTGAAACATTATTTAAGTTTGATGATCTAAGGTTGCAGTTGTCGATTGATTTACGCTTGCAACAAGCTGTGCGTGCTGCGCTGAAAGAATCTATGGATTACTATAAGGCTAAAAGAGGCGCGGTAATTGTTATGGATGTAAGGGACGGTTCAATTCGTTCTTTGGTATGCGAACCTACCTATAATCCCAATAAGTATGCGGATTATGCTAAAGATTTTAGTATTTTCCGAAATTGGGCAATTACTGACCTTTACGAGCCTGGTTCGACCTTAAAACCAATTAATATTGCGATCGCACTAGAAGCAGGTGTAATTACTCCCAAAGATACCATTAATGATACGGGAAAAATTGAAATCGGCGATCGTATAGTGGCAAATCACGACTATAACCAAAAAGGTGCCAAAGGCAAAATCAGTATTACAGAAATTCTTAAGTATTCTAGTAATGTAGGCATGATTAAGGTTATGGGTCGTTTAGCTCCCAAAGACTATTATCAACGACTCCAAGAGTTAGGAATTGAAGAGCCTTTAGATATTGAAATTAACGGCTATACCCCAGGACATTTAAAGAATAAGATTGAGTTTACGATTCGGGAAATTGAAGCTGCTACTACCGCATTTGGTCAAGGACTCTCTTTGACTCCTTTGAAACTAGTTCAACTCCATGCTGCGATCGCAAATGGTGGATATTTGGTTACACCTCATCTAGTAGAAGGTTTATCAGATTTTGAAGGAAACCTGCACTATACCCCTACCTTGACCAAAAAACGCTTATTTTCCCCAGAAACAACCCAAGCAGTCCTGGATATGATGGAAAAAGTAGTTGATGAAGGTAGTGGCTACAATTCTAAAATTGCTAAATATCGGGTTGCTGGCAAAACGGGAACTGCTCAAAAAATTAATCCTGCTACGGGACTATATGATAAAGAAATTACCAGCTTTGTAGGCATTTTCCCAGTAGAAGAGCCTCGCTATGCTATTCTGGCTGTAGTAGATGAGCCTAAAGGACAGTTTACTTTTGGTTCTACAGTTACTGCTCCTGTAGTGCGATCGGTCATTGAAGCTTTAATCGGTCTTGAAGGAATTGCACCTGCTTCTAAAAAGTAGATTTTTACATTAGGAATGATTAGCTAAAATTAATCCATAAGTTGTGGAGTTTCAGCATTATGATAGAATCTGTAACCTTAGAGGAAGTTCTAAATCTAGCTAAAAAGCTTTCTCCTATGGATAGAATACGATTAATCGAGCAAATAACTCCCCAGATTAAACGAGATTTGTTAGTCACTGCTCCTGAGCCTTACAAATCTTTAAGGGATATATGGCAAGAAGATACTCAAGATATTACTGAAATCCCTAAATAAAGATTGATTACTTTCTTATCAAAGATCCAATTTACTAGGAACCACGTTGATAGTTAATAAAACTATATATTTTTCAGTTTTCTGGTTTTTGGAGGACAATGAAAATAGATAGAAGACAATAGCACTTCCCTCCAGAGAGTTTTACTATCCAATTAAGTTGACGAAGTATGAGGTGAAAGTTATGAGATATTTCCCATCGGTCAGAAGAACAATCAAAACTGGTGTTAGTTTACTGCTTACAGCAATAGTATGGCTATCCCTTTCAGGAGCCAAAACTAACCCAACTCTCATGGCTCAAGGTTCAGCTCAACAACTGGAAGGAATCAAGGGGAGAAATTGGTCTGAATGGTCTTGGGGGATAGGTGGACAGGCAACTGACCCAGCCGATGATTCTGAAGTTGACTTCGTTTATGAACTAACTAATCATTCTGGTTTGAACTGGGAAGTTAAAACTCGAAGTGAAGACTGGGTTAACCTTAATCGTGGGGATGGTTCTAAAACTACAGCAAGAACTGCGATCGCGCGATTTTAAACATATTGAAAGTTTAAAAAATTAGGAATTCTAGTCTGATCGTAATAAGTATTAAGAATATATGCTATATAATACTATTGATATTTTTCAGTATTGATAGTATTTTTTGCTATAAAAGATGGTAAAAATATATTTTATAATCCTAGAGTTTAGGATGGATTTATCTTGATATTAATTTTACGGGACTTTAGATAAAACAGCCAATTTAAGTTTCAATTTTATTAAGCAGTAGAAGTGATTTACGTTGCAATTTATCCATTAATTGAGAAAGGAACTATTATTAATGTCTTTACAAGTAGAGTTGGTAGAGCAAAGTTTTCGAGGAATTCAACCTCATGCAGATAGTTTTATGAACAGTTTTTGTAAAAATCTCTTTACAGCCTATCCCGAAACTAAGCCTTTGTTTGAGAATAAAAATATCTCAATTCAAAAGAAAAAATTATTAGGCTTTCTAGTGCTAGTAGTAAACAATTTAAGACAACCTGATGTCTTAGATAAAGTACTTAGAGGATTGGGAGCACGCAATATAAAATATGGTACCTTACCTGAACATTATCCCTTAGTAGGAAGCTCTTTACTTAATACTTTTGAGGAGTATTTGGGAGATTCATGGACACCTCAAGTTAAGCAAGCCTGGGTGGATGTCTACGCTGTCATTAGTCCGATTATGCTCGATGGTGCTGACTATTCAGTAGCAGAAATTGCTTTACCAACTTTCTCGGTAAAGGAAGTAGAACAGATAGAACTCATAGAGCGCAGTTTTGAGGCAATTAAGCCCAATGCGGATTCTTTTGTTAACAGTTTTTATAAAAATCTCTTTGCAGCTTATCCTGAAGCCAAGCCCTTGTTTGAAACTACAGACATGGCAGTACCAAAGAAAAACTTATTCAATTCATTGGTGCTGGTAGTTGAGAACTTACGGATGCCCGATGTTTTAGATCAAGTACTTAGAGAATGGGGAGCGGGTTATGTAAAATATGGTGCTTTACCGGAACATTATCCCTTAATAGGCAATGCTTTATTAATTACTTTCAAACAATATCTGGGAGCTTGTTGGACACCAGAAATTAAGCAAGCTTGGATTGATGCCTACGGTGTCATTAGTCAAATTATGCTTGATGGTGCTAACTATTCAGCAGCAGAAATTGCCCTAAAATCTTGATCTAAATAGGATTTGCTATTATTCCATAGCAAACTGAACCGACACAACTGCGGTAATATCTTTTTCCAAGGAAGAGGTATCATAAATACCATAATCACTGACAGCAGTGGAGTTACGGGAGGTAATTTGAAATACACCAGTTCTGGCACTTCGTACTGCACCTACCTGGTTTCCTGTACTACTAGCGATCGCTCTAGCTCTGGCTTGAGCATCTTTAGTGGCTTCTGCAACCATTTCAACTCGCAGTTCACTAAGTTTGGTATATAAATATTCAGGAGGTCTAGAAACGAGATTAACTCCTTCATTAATTAACTCCGTTGCCTGCTGGGAGATGTCTGCATATCGTTCTACCTCATTGGAGCGAATTTCTAAAGTTTGACTTAAGCGATAAGCTAAGATTCGACCAGTATTACGACCATTGATGCCAATTTCTGGAATGGTATCAGTTCTCATCGCGCTCAGAGTGATGGCATCATCAGGTACTTGTTGTTCTTTCAAATAGGCTTGTACCTGTTCTATCTGAGTCTTAAGATTTTGATAGGCAATTTTAGCTGTCGATTCTTGGCTAGATACGGAAAGACGTAAGATTATATAGTCTGACTTAATTGGTCGTTTAGCAGATCCAGTGATGACTAAAACATCATTAGCTCGTTTAAATTCCTGAATACCTTGGGCAAAAACTAAGGAACTAATAACTAGGGCAAGAGATAGTACACTTAATCCAGCAAATACTTGGGGAAAACGATCCAGTAAGGAAGAAGCTTTCATGGGTTTTCTCTGCAAAAGGTAGCTTCAAGTACAAATGACGCTTGAATCAGGTACTAAGTTCCTTTTCTAGAAACTCAAAGATTAAGGCTTAGAAATTCAAGCTCATTGTAAGATTGAATCAAATTCAACTGATAATTGGAAATGAATAAATGGTTTTGCCTGGCGATTGCATTTTTACTTTCCCAGCTTGCTGTTGTAGCTGTTAATGCTTCAGATGTCAAGATTACCCCTCTAGGAAGTCACGATGGTGAATTTTGTAGATTTGACCGCGCACTAATATTTGAAGACCCCAATGGAACAAGACTCATTTATGATGTGGGACGAACCGTTGCTGGTCCAGAGGATAAACGTCTCGGAAATATTGATGTTGTCTTATTAAGTCATGTTCATGGGGATCATTTAGGCGATCGCCATATTACCCAAGTCAATGCAGGTAAATGTGGTCAACCAGATATTAGTCAAGATGCAACACCTAACTCCAATACTGTCAACATAGCTTTAGCTAAGAACGCTCAAATCGTTGTTGGCAGTGAAATGAATCGTTTTCTGGCTAATAAAGTTGAAGCCAATGGAGGCAATCCCCAATCAGTCAAACTTGTTCGCTTCGGTGCTTCTATTGAAGTAGGTGGGGTCACAATTACCACTGTTCCCGCAGTTCACTCTAATGGATTGAGTGGTAAGTTCATTGAGGGGGAATTGGGAGAACATTTAACCCAGGCTGGTCTGACAGCTTATGTGGGTCCGCCAACTGGTTATGTACTTAAATTTACCAATGGATTGGTGGTTTATTTGTCGGGAGATACGGGAGTTACTGCGGAACAAGAAACCATAGTACGTAATCAGTATGGTGCTAATTTAGCAGTTATTAATATCGGGGACACTTTTACCACAGGTCCTACTGAAGCAGCCTATGTAGTCAATAAATTGATCAAACCCAGGTCGGTTATAGCTTCTCATGCTAATGAAGTTGCTACACAAGAAGGAAAAGTTATTTTAGGCACAAAAACAGACGAATTTAGCAAAGCAGCAAATATGCCAGTATATGTTCCTTTGAGCGGACAAACAATAGAATTTAACGGGAATGGTCAATGTGTTTCTGGTTGTCAAAATTAAAGAAAAGCAATTTAGCAAGGCAGCACTGTTGAGCATTACGAACTCTCAACTCACCTATTCCCACGTTTCCGCTACCGCTAAAAACGTGGGATCGGTAATCTATCTGGCTATTTTTGAGCCATAGTATTATTTACTCCATTCAGTATGGAAAAATTCCCCTCTGGGTTTATCGACTCTTTCATAAGTATGAGCGCCGAAATAATCTCGTTGAGCTTGAGTCAGATTTTGGGGTAGACGATCACGTCGATAGCTATCAAAGTAGTCAAGAGAGGAACTAAAAGCAGGAACGGCAATTCCTAGACTATTAGAAGTCGCCAATACTTCCCGCCAAGCTGCTTGACGATCCAAGATACTTTGTTTGAATTCTGGTGCCAACAATAGATTAGGCAAGCGAGGATTATCATTAAAGGCTTTTTTAATTTTGTCCAAAAATCCTGCCCGAATAATGCAACCACCTTTCCAAATACGAGATGTTTCTGCCAAATCCAAATTGTAATTAAACTCGCTGGAAGCTTTGCTTAACAGTGCCATTCCTTGAGCGTAGGAACACATTTTAGAGCAATAGAGAGCATCACGAACTTTATCAATAAAAGCTTTTTTATCTCCCTCATACTTACCAGTAGGACCCGTAATATCTTTGGCTGCTGCTACTCTTTCGTCTTTGTAAGCTGACATAACGCGAGCATTAACCGCAGCATAGATCGTAGGAATAGGTACACCCAATTCTAGAGAACTAAGCACCGTCCATCTTCCTGTACCTTTTTGTCCCGCAGCATCCAAAATTAAGTCAACTAACGGGACATCACTTTCTTGATCGGTTTTAGTAAAAATGTCTGCGGTTATCTCAATCAAAAAAGAATTTAATTCATCTGTAGTATTCCATTCAGCAAATACTTCATGTAATTCTTGACTAGTTAAACCCAAGCCATTACTGAGTAAGTCGTAAGCTTCAGCAATAAGCTGCATATCGCCATACTCAATACCATTGTGAACCATCTTGACGTAGTGTCCCGCGCCACGAGGTCCTATATAAGTTACACAAGGACCATCATTTACTTGAGCAGCAATTTTGGTCAAAATCGGCTCTAATTCTTTATATGCTGCTTCTGTTCCCCCTGGCATCAGGCTGGGACCATTTAAGGCTCCTTCTTCTCCACCACTAACACCCATTCCTACAAAACCGAGTCCTGTGGCTTCTAGATCGTTAGTGCGTCGCTCCGTATCATCATAGAGAGAGTTTCCGCCATCGATAATCATATCCCCTTCATCTAATAAGGGTTTTAGTTGTTCGATGACTCGATCTACAGGGCTTCCTGCTTTTACCATCACCAAAATTTTACGGGGACGTTCTAAAACTTGGACAAATTCTTCTAGAGAGTAAGCAGCAACAACGTCTTTGCCACCTGCTCTTTTAGCCATAAAAGCTTCAGTTTTGGCAGCAGTACGATTATATACAGCTATGGGAAAACCTCGACTTTCTACATTGAGAGCTAAATTTTCTCCCATTACGGCTAAACCAATTACACCAAAAGTTCTCTTTGTCATAAAAATTGAGTGTATGTTTAATATTGTCTTGCATCTTAGACTAGCGTGAGTAATCTAGAGGATGCTGTAAAAAAGATCTTAAGAGGTATGAGTTTTCGAGATGTAACTTGGTAAAACTTTTCGTATTACAGGGCGTTGGG
The DNA here is from genome assembly GCA_030065315.1 of Xenococcaceae cyanobacterium MO_167.B52. GTDB lineage: Bacteria > Cyanobacteriota > Cyanobacteriia > Cyanobacteriales > Xenococcaceae > JASJCP01. The sequence continues at coordinate 7,033 of JASJDB010000288.1, forward strand.
GATGGCACTTAAGAAAAAAGGATATAGGATTATGGGATAGAAAAAGACAAATAAAGAATCAGCCTGCTAACCTTCTTTGAAGACAGAACCGTGAATTATGTTTAGAGCCAAACCAAAAGAACGCTATTTATTCATCAACCGTAAACCCAAAAAAAAATTTCCTTTGGTATGGTTTGTCGTTTCTGCTGTTTTATCTTTGTTGGTTGTCGAGTTGATTGTTCGGATTTTTGTGGATATTACAGGGAAAAGAGCAGAATTTACCCAAAAAACGGAAACATTAGGGGTAAAACAAAGTTATGAACTTAAATTTATCGATCAAACAGGAGAAAATAGCCAAATTTCACCCCAAACAGGAGTTTTAGCAGTACAGCCTAGTTTAGCGGTTGGTTATCAATTGGTAACAAATCAAGAAAATTCCTATTGGAAAATCAATCAACAAGGATTTCGCGATTTAGATGATGTTTCCCTGACAAAACCTCAAGGTGAAATCAGAATTTTTCTTTTAGGGGGTTCAACGGCTTTTGGTTATGGCAGCTCTAGTAATGAAAATGCGATCGCAAAACAGTTGGAATTACGTCTCGCCAAACGTCTTCAACAACAGCGTCAAACTCCCAAAATCTATCAGCCAGATGTTTTACCTTCAGATGAAGAGGAGCGGAAACAAGCCCTGGCTAAACCTTCTAAAATGAAATCAGGTAAGTATCGTGTAATTAATGCAGCAGTTCCTGGTTATGCTTCTGGCAATGAGTTGGCTCAGTTAGCCTTACAAATTTTACCCTATAAGCCAGATATAGTGATTGTTTTAAATGGTTATCAGGATTTTATGCTCAATAGCAGTGAGTCTGCGGTGCAAATCCCCCAACCACAAGTTTATCCTGATGATGCTCCTAGTTATCTGCGAGATTCGGTAGCGAAGTTGCTCAA
>JASJDB010000289.1 GCA_030065315.1 Xenococcaceae cyanobacterium MO_167.B52
GTTTAATGGTACAGCCAAGTAAAGGACGACCATATTTGTTGAGCTTGTCACGCTCTACAGTAATACCGTGGGGAGGTCCAGGGAAGGTTTTGATTAAAGCAACAGGGAAGCGGATATCTTCTAAACGTAATGCACGTAAAGCTTTAAATCCAAATACGTTGCCAACTAAAGAAGTTAAAACGTTAGTTACAGAACCTTCTTCAAATAAATCTAAAGGATAAGCAATAAAACAGAAATATTGATTATCTTCACCAGGTACAGGCTCTACATCGTAGCAACGACCTTTATAACGGTCTAAGTCGGTAAGATTATCAGTCCATACTGTAGTCCAAGTACCAGTAGATGATTCAGCAGCAACCGCAGCAGCAGCCTCTTCAGCAGGAACGCCAGGCTGAGGGGTCATACGGAAACAAGCCAATAAGTCGGTGTCCTTGGGCGTATAGTCTGGGGTGTAATAGGTCAGGCGATAGTCCTGTACACCTGCGTTAAAACCTGCGGATGATTTGGTTTGTGCCATGTTAGGTCAATTCCTCCATAAACAAGATGTTTAGTGTTTTATTTTCTTAGAGTCTAAATATATAAAGGACTCTGTCCCATAGGGAAGAAAAATCTGTAAGAGACTACTCTACCTAGCGAAGAATGTAGGTTTCTAATCTTCGTATTACTAATTCCTTTTTCAAGTTCTAATCTTAACATGATTTTCAGATTTTAAAATAAGTTTTATCAAGATTTTTCTAGATTTTTGATTGTAATTATTTTTGTAATTGATTAGTTTAACTGATGCTTAAAGGTATCAAGTAAACCCAGTTAAGAAATATTAATTAAAAACATTAATTAAACCACTAAAAGCTGCCTTAAGCACAACTAAAAACCTCCTGACAGTGATAAGTATTTATACTCGTTAGTATCAAATAACAACTGGATAATTATTTCTTAGTTAAGGGGCAAAAATCATCAAATACTTTATTTTTAGCCAATAATTATCAATAATCCGATTTAAAAGCTAATTTTAAAAAACTAAAAATATTGATTTGAGTTAAACAAAAAAAATAATAGCCAAAAAAATAGTCTAAAATCCTATCATCTTAAATTACTCAGTTCAATCTGAATCTGAAGAATCATTAGATGCTCTTTTATGAGGAAAAAGAGTTACTAATAATTCATCTATATAGACTTTTCCGATCGCGATACCTTCAGGGGTTTCGATATTTTCTGCTACTTTTGCTATTTTTGGACTTGTGATGACTTCAGTTACTTTTTTTTCTACTTCTTCTTGAATCCAAGGATCAGCTACCTTGGTAGCAGAAGTATCATTTACTATTTTGTGGATTTTAGATTTAATTTCAGTAGTATTTTGTTGCTGACTCTCCTTTTTCGGAGATGATTTTTCTGAAACTGTTGTGGTTGGAGAATCTCCATTAGAATTAGAAGCCTGGGTAGGGGAAAATTTAGTTTCAGATTTACTGGCACTAGAACCATTACTGGAAGAGTTACTATCTACCTGTCTTGTAGTGTCTCCAATCATCGAACCTGGAGTAATAACTTTCATTGATTCTACAGAAGCATTAAAGATCGTTGTAACTGTACCAATACAGGCATTACTTCCGATCACAGACTTGCCGATAATGAGAACTCCCGCACCCAAAGTCGCACCATTTTTTACATCGATCACACCGCCATAGGCTTTGAGTACGACTCCCATTCCAACGCAAGCATCAGCACCGATGACAATACGACTTTCGGGGGCAGCTTGCAGAATAACTCCTGGGGCTATGGATGCGGTGGGGTGAATTTCAACATCCCCATAAATCAAAATTTCGGAATTAACTACAGGTTGCAGAGGTGGTAAATACATTGATTAGAGTAATCACTTAGTAAGTAATTAGTAATCAGTTGCTAAATTGTTGATTGACTACTAATTACTGTTTCGGTGTGCCTTTTATGGACGTTGAATAATGGTTTCAGAAACCCGACGTTTCGCAGCACTATCAATGCCGATCAGGCGAATATATTCCCCTGAGTGTTCTTGTAAGCAAGCTTCTAAAGCTGCAATTACATCCGATTCCCGATAACTGTCAATGGGAGAACAACTCTGCCAAGACTTAGTTTTGAAACGACGTTTATTAGCGTGCTCTGTGCCAATCTTGTAGCCAGCGGATAGTAAGGAGCGAACTTCTTGGATCGTTTCACCACTTAGATTAGTATTGGCAAAACCATTTCTACCATTGCGGTTGCGACCACTACCATTGCCATTGCCATTACTATGACCATTACTGTAACTCTTAGTTTGAGTAGCAGTTTTAGTTACAGATGCTTGACCAGGGCGTTGAATAATGGTTTCAGAAACCCGACGTTTCGCAGCACTATCAATACCGATCATGCGGACGTATTCTCCTGCGTGTTCCTGTAAACAAGCTTCTAAAGCTGCAATTACCTCTGATTCTCGAGAACTGCCAATGGGAGAACAACTCTGCCAAGACTTAGTCTTAAAACGACGTTTATTGGCATGCTCTGTGCCAATTTTGTAGCCAGCGGATAGTAAGGAACGAACTTCTTGGATCGTTTCCGCGCTTAAACCGTTAGCACTAGAACCATTACCATTGCTGTAGCTTCTACCGTTGCTATAGCTAGAAGTCTTAGATGAGCTTGCACCTATTCCTTCTCCTGGTCGTTGGACAATAATTTCAGCAATACGACGTTTAGCTGTGGGGTCAACACCAATAATCCTAATGTAGTCCTGAGGATTTTGATTGGCTATGGTTGTGATCTGACCCATAACTTGAGTGACGCTACCACTTACTTGTCCTGCTGTAAGCCAAGATTTAGTTTTAAAACGACGCTTATTTGCGTGTTCGATGCCAATATTACAACCTTGAGCTAGTAAAGACTTGATTTGTCCTGAAATATCTCCGTTGGCAGCACCATTGCTCTTACTAGTCAAACCATTACCATTGCTGTAATTGCTACTACTTGCAACTTTACCGTTAGTACCACTATCTCCTGGGCGTTGAACGATAATTTCAGCAACTCGCCGTTTAGCTTGAGGATCTACTCCTACTAACTTGACGTATTCTCCTTGGTGTTCCTGAAGAATACCCTCTAATTGAGCTATGACTTGGTCTTCTCTTCTAGCAGAGATGGCACCACCAGTTAACCAAGATTTGGTTTTAAAGCGACGCTTGTTGGCGTGTTCAATTGTGAGGTTACAACCTTGAGCCAACAGTGATTTTAACTGTCCTCTGATATCAGTATTTGAACTCATATTTCCTACTGAATTTATATAACTATTATCTTTAGGGTTTGTTTTGGGCTTCGAGTCAGAATCAGAAGCACCAGTAAAAGCAGGGGTAGTACAAGCAGAGTCTTCCGCACATTGATAGCCCATCAATAAAGCTTCATTAATTTGCACTACATGATGGGCAAAAGCGCGATCGCTATCCTGGACATCTGGTAAGCGGTCTGCTTGTTGTTGATTGGTAATGACTGCTCCAGAAGAGACATATTTTCCTGGGGGAATTTCTACATCCTGAATCAGAGCATGCATCATTACAATGCAGCCATCGCCAACCTTAGCGTTAAATACGGTAGAACGAAATCCAATAAAACACTCATCACCCACATATGCTGGACCATGAATCAGTGCCATGTGGGTGATACAAGTATTTTTTCCAATCCAGACGGAATACTCTTTTCCGTCATCTCCCACAACTCTGCCCTTTTCTAAGCCATGAATAACGACACCATCTTGAATATTGGTACTTTCTCCAATATAAAATGGTGTTCCTTCATCTGCTCTAATCGAGCTACCAGGAGCGATAAAAACATTAGCACCAACCCTCACATCCCCAATTAATCGGGAAAATGAGTGTACGTAGGCACTACTGTCTACTTGTGGCTCTGCTAGACCACTCGACCAAGGAGTTGGGGGAGCCGCTTTAGTGCGGACTGCCATAGTTTTAACTGCTCCTAAAATTAACTAAGCTAAGAGGCATTTAAGAGAAGTAAGCAGTTTGGCTACTCATGAAGTAGGCTCAAAACGCTCTGTTTCCCTTTTGCTATACAAAGAGCGATTACCGATAGAAACCGTATCGATAATTCCGACAATCGTGGCATCTAAGGGACGCTCTTCATAACGGTTTTCGATACGAGCAGCACTCCCTCGACTTACCAAAACCCATTCATTGATGCCTGCACCCACCATATCGGCAGCAACTTCATATTTTGGTAATAACTGCCCCGATTCGTCGATAAACTGCACCAATAGGAGTTTAACTCCCGTCATATTGGGAGATTTATGGGTGCTTACTACTGTGCCACGAACTTGGGCAATTTTCATCTGCCAAATTCCTAAATTATGGTCTTCTTAAAGGTTGAGGATTAACGCTTTCACGGAATTGTTCTACTGCTTCGGTGTAGCGAATGGGTAGTACATATTCCAGGTTTTCATGGGGGCGAGCAATAATATGATTGGATAAAACTTTTCCACCATTGACTCGACCAACATTTTCGATACCAGCAGCTACAGAAGCTTGAACTTCTGAAACATCACCGCGCACAATCACAGTAACGCGACCTGTACCAATCTTTTCGTAACCCACTAGGGTAACCCGGGCTGCTTTTACCATAGCGTCAGCAGCTTCTACTACTGCGGGAAACCCCAGGGTTTCAATCATTCCTACTGCAATAGACATAGAATTTTTTGCTCCTTAAATAAATAATCTTGTTTATTAACCAATCAAAAATAAATCTCCTAAGTTAGTAGGATCGGAATGGTTCTACTGCTTCGGTGTAGCGTATAGGTAATACATATTCGAGGTTCTCGTGGGGGCGAGCGATAATATGAGTCGAAAGTACTTGACCGCCATTAACCCGAGCCACATTTTCCACCCCAGCAGCTACGGAGGCTTGTACTTCCGAAACATCACCGCGCACAATTACGGTTACACGACCTGTACCAATTTTTTCATAACCAACTAGAGTGACACGGGCTGCTTTTACCATAGCGTCAGCAGCTTCTACTACTGCGGGAAACCCCAGGGTTTCAATCATTCCTACTGCAATGGACATGGGATTTTTCGCTCCTTACAAAGTACTGTTTTTCAACAAATCAAAAATAAATCTCCTAGGTTAGTAGGATCGGAATTGTTCTACTTCTTCTGTGTAGCGAATCGGTAATACATATTCTAAATTCTCATGGGGGCGAGCGATAATATGAGTCGAAAGTACTTGACCGCCATTAACCCGGGCTACATTTTCAACACCAGCAGCTACAGAAGCTTGAACTTCTGAAACATCGCCACGCACAATTACCGTTACACGACCTGTACCAATTTTCTCATAACCAACTAGAGTGACGCGAGCTGCTTTTACCATAGCGTCAGCAGCTTCTACTACTGCGGGAAACCCCAGGGTTTCAATCATTCCTACTGCGATGGGCATATTTTTGATTCCTTCCTAATTCAAGTCAAAATTTAGCAACTAAATATTAGATAATTAATTGTCATACTAAGTCTGAATAATTTCTTTTGAGAAATTGATCTAAGCAGGCAAACCTTTACAGATTAGTTTTAAGTCTTATGATTGGTTAGCTTGAGCTTGTGCTATGTCTCTAAGACTGGACTATACCTTTAATGTAGGTTTTTTTGACTTATAAGTTGACTCAGATTCCACGGGAATGACTAATTTATCTTTCTATATTCCAAGCATAGATAACTATGTACCCTTTGACAATATAAATCGTGATTATATTTTTTAATTTGATTGTTAATAAGAATTAATGCCTAGATCAAAGCGATCACGGATTGCCTGCTTTTGGCAGATCGTAATTTTTAATATTTTACAACTTAGTTGTAACTCTGAGGGGTATTTTGAGTAATAGGCTTTCCCAATTGCTATTTGAGCATCTTAAACTTTTAAAATATAGCTATTTTGGTCTTGTAAGAGACCTTAGCAACAGTTTGTGGGTTGATCCTGCTGAATATAGTCTCAATTTTGATAAAATCTAAATAAAATCCAAGTTTTTTAGATGTGGTATGAATGATCGGAAGTAACACCACAAAAGAAATAGATCGCTGATGATATTTAGGGTCGCGGTATTTTAGTCTCAGTAAATGGATCATAAATTCTTTATCTTGTAGCTTCAACTATGACAAAGTCGAAGCAGGTTCGCTCTTTTCACAGCGGAGTTCGACTCAAGGAACTTGATTATTTGAGCTAAGAAAATTATTTCTAACACCCATTCCAAGAATTAAGAATTTGGTTCTATTAAGACCGACAGAGGTTTGAGTTTCATAACCTGGTAAGATTAACGAAGTCGAAGAAGGCTCAGTTGTTTCATATCCTTATAGGAATCCTTATATATAGGAAGGCAGAGTATCTGAGACCTTTAACAAACTAAAAATAAAATTTGGTTCAGTAGTGCATTAGTAAATAAGTAACTGCAAATATCAAATATAATGTTGTGATTTCTGGGGCATTTTGATGGCTGAGTTCCTTCTTAAAACTATATGGGTTGCCCCTTTTTATGGCTTTCTTGGTGCAATCCTTAGCTTGCCTTGGTCTTTAGGGATAATTCGTCGTTCAGGTCCAAGACCAGCAGCTTACATTAACATTTTAATGACTGCAATTGGGTTTATTCACGGCACAATTGCTTTGCATCTTGTTTGGGGGGTTCCGACTCAAAAGCTAGTATTTCATTGGTTAGAAGTAGCGGATTTGGATTTGACTTTAGTAGTCGAACTGTCTCCAGTTAGTATAGGCGGATTAGAGTTGGTCACGGGTATTAGTTTGCTGGCTCAAGTCTATGCTCTGGGATACATGGAGAAAGATTGGGCTTTAGCAAGATTTTTTGCTTTGATGGGCTTTTTTGAAGCAGCTTTAGTGGGAATTGCTTTGAGCGACTCTTTGCTACTGAGTTATGGATTATTGGAGCTATTAACCTTTTCAACTTATCTTTTAGTGGGTTTTTGGTATGCTCAACCTTTGGTCGTAACTGCTGCTAGAGATGCCTTTTTAACCAAGCGAGTGGGAGATATAATTCTGCTGATGGGTATAGTGGCAATGTCTGCCTATGGATCTGGGTTAAACTTTTCTGAGTTAGAAAGTTGGGCAAAAACCTTTCCTTTACATCCCACCGCAGCAGCACTATTGGGTTTGTCTTTGATTGCTGGTCCGACAGGAAAGTGCGCTCAGTTTCCCCTCAATCTTTGGTTAGATGAAGCAATGGAGGGTCCTAATCCAGCGGGAATTTTACGGAACTCGATTGTAGTTTCTGCTGGGGCTTATGTGTTGATTAAAATGCAACCTATATTCACTTTATCTCCTGTGTCTTCCGATGCTTTAATTATTCTGGGAACAGTGACTGTGGTGGGAACTTCCCTGATAGCAGTGGCGCAAATTGATATTAAAAGGGCTTTATGTCACTCTACCAGTGCCTATTTAGGATTGGTATTTATTGCTGTAGGCTTGGGACAAGTGGATGTAGCTTTCTTACTTCTCTTTGTTCATGCCATTGCTAAAGCTTTATTATTTATGAGTGCAGGAGCACTAATTCTCACCACTAGTAATCAAAATATTACGGAAATGGGGGGGTTATGGTCGAGGATGCCAGCTACAGCAACAGCATTTTTAGCAGGTAGTGCGGGTCTTTTAGCTCTTACTCCTATGGGAATGTTTTGGACGTTTGATCGTTGGTTTAATGGCTCTTGGGATACAGACTGGTGGCTTTTAATTACTGTTTTGTTCGTTAATATTTTATCCGCAGTTAATCTCACTCGACTATTTAGGGCAATTTTCCTGGGCAAACCCCAACCAAAAACCCGCCGTGCGCCAGAAGTAAATTGGCAAATGTCATTCCCAATGGTTTCTTTGACTGTAGTTACTTTTTTGGCACCTTTAGCACCAATTCAATGGAATCTTTGGTTAAGTCCTAATGCTCCTTTGACCGAACCCAACCT
>JASJDB010000290.1 GCA_030065315.1 Xenococcaceae cyanobacterium MO_167.B52
AATCGATATCAGGTTAAAGCTTTACTCACCGAACCTGGAATTGAAGACAAACGCATCCAACAGATATCCAGTGACTTAAATCTGTCATTGGAAGCGATCGACCCTCTAGAGTCGGGAGAAACCGATCCTCAGTATTATTTTCAAGTCATGCGGGGGAATTTAGAGGCATTGGAAAGAGCTTGCAGCTAGGGGCGATTCGCGCGATGCGAAGCGAGTCCTTTAGGGAATCGCCCCTACATAAGTAATAAGTTTTTCTTCTTCCTCTGGATCCTTTTTGAATCAATTTAGTAAATTCAATGCACCAAAATTTATCTGTCAGCCAATCCATTGTTACAGTTAGAAATCTATCGCTGATGCGTGGGGAATACTTAGCGGTAGATAATGTCTCTTTTGAACTATTATCAGGTACTCATACAGCGATTATTGGTCCAAATGGTGCGGGGAAGAGTACCTTGATTAAATCTATCTTAGGCTTGGTTGAAGCGCACTCAGGTAAAATAAGACTGTTTGATGGGACTGGTAAACAGTTAACGAGATTAAAACAAGAAGTTGGCTATATTCCCCAAAAATTTCCCTTTGAACGCACTTTTCCGTTAACGGTATCGGAGTTAGTTGGTTTGGGCTTAAATAACAAACAGTGGTGGTACTCTAGTAAACGTAAACGTAAGAAAATCGCTCAAGCCTTAGAACAAGTTCATCTAACCAAACAAGCCCAACAAAAAATTGGGACTCTTAGCGGAGGAGAATTAAAACGGGTTCTATTAGCTTATTGTTTAGTGGTTCCCCGTCGGCTTTTAGTTCTGGATGAAGCCTTAGCGGGAGTGGATGCTACAGGAGAATTGGAATTGGCAGCTTTACTCAATAACCTCAAACAAGAACACAACTGGACAATTTTGGAAGTTTCCCACGATTTAGATTTAGTTAGTAGATATTGTGACTCAGTTATCTGTTTAAACCGTCGCTTACTATATCAAGGTTCGCCCTCAACCACTCTCACACCAGAAAATCTCTTACAAGTATACGGTGCTTTAGTTAGTCCTACCTCTCATCATGATGAACCCAGCCGAATTCCTGAGTCTTTTTAGTTTACCCTTTATGCAAAGGGCAGTACTCGGTGGTGTGCTGTTGGGTGTTTTAGGGGGAATTTTGGGTAGCTTTTTAATCCTACGTCGTCTCTCTTTATTTGGGGATACGGTAGGACATTCAGCAATGCTGGGAGTAGTTTTAGCTGGATTACTGGAACTTCCTGCTACTTGGACGTTAATTGGTTTTACTGTTGCTTTTGGTTTGGGAGTTATTTATTTAATCGATAGAACCGATTTAGGTAGCGATACAGTTTTGTGCATTTCCCTATCAGGTTCAATCGCTTTGGGGACAATTGGCTTTAGTTATTTAAAGGGATATCGGGGTAATTTATTATCAATTTTGTTTGGAGATATTCTAGCAATTAGCAATACAGATTTAATTTTATTATTTTTACTCTTAGCCGTAACTTTAGCTTGGATAATTATTAGTTTACCAGAGCAAATTTTACTCACTCTCAACAGGGATTTAGCCCTAGTCAAAGGAGTACCTGTTCGCAACCATCGCTATTTTTTTATCTTGCTTTTAGCAATCACTATTGCCCTAACTATTCGGGCAGTTGGTATTTTACTGGTTAACGGGTTTCTGGTTATTCCCGCTGCTTCTGCCAGATTAATTTGTCAGCAGTTTGTCCCGTTTTTAGCTACTGCTGCGGGGATAGGTGCGTTTAGTGGTGTAATGGGAATGGTTATTTCTGGCGCGATTGACCTACCTAGTGGTCCAAGTATTGTTTTGGTTCAGTTATTTGGGTTTTTAGCAGTGGCTTTATGGTCTCGGCAAGTTTGATACAATATGTCTAGAGTTTATCTTTCTGTGGGGAAACTATGCGGTCAATTGAGCAGCTGACAGAAGAAATATTATCCTTGCCTAGTGCTTCAAGGGCAATTCTTGCAGACAAATTGGTAGAAAGCTTAGAATTTGACACCGATTCGACAATTCAGTCAATTTGGGTAACTGAAGCCAAAAAGCGGCGGGATGAAGTTCGGGATGGTTCCGTGCAAGCAATTCCAGGAGATCAGGCGTTGGCTCAAGTTAGACGTATGATTGAGCCGTGAAGTATGTATTTCATCCTGAAGCACTAACTGAGTATGCTGATGCTGCCCTACTTCTTGGATAAAATAGTGTTGCAATATGTTTACAGAGTCTTTAAAGTTTGATGAGGTTAGCTAGCATAGCCAAAAAATCAGCCGAGTTGTTGATGCAAGTTCAAACCATAATGGAGGCTTTAAGTGAATCCAGACCGTATTGATTTATCAGAATGGGTAATTCACTTTGTCCATGATAGAGATTTAAATCACTACCCTAAAGATGTGAATTTGCCTTTGCCATTTTGTTTCGACAGACTGGGAAAGCCTTTGATTCATGCCTTAGATAAAATTGCTTATGAGGATCAACTTGCATATGAAAACAGTCTCGATCATCCATATGGGTTAGAGGCAGACGCAAGCGCATACTCTGTATTAACATTAAAAAGTTTTTCACACATAACTCCAAAAACTCCTTCAAACGAAGTTCTTGAAAAGGTAAAACAAGCTCTGAAGGAGGCTCAGAAGGAAGCTGAAAAGGCCGCACAAAAAGATAGGGAGATTGCACCGCGTAATAAAGATGGTTACATTGCCGATATCTGTGGATTTGCGACAGTCGTTACTTCAGAGGCTAATACGGAAATCACAGATGCCTTAATAGGCTTAGATTATGCTTCTCCTTGTGATGGAGAGTGTTATTTCATCTTTGAGGTAACATCTGGCATAGATACTGAGCAGGCTTTAAGAGTGGCAGAAGTTGCTGCTCAAGCAGCAGCGAAGAAACTTTCTGAATTATTGGGACAAAGGTTTTCTGTGCATTCAACATGGGACTGAAAAGCGACAGACAAAAAAGAACAAACGTGGCATAACAATTCAAATGCGGCGGACAGAGGGCAATGCTTTCTGCTGCGCTTCAAGTTCTCGGCTACCAATGATTTGAACCGTTAATAAAAAAATAATACAACTTTTTAATTACGCGAATGATGAGAAGATCTATAATCAATTGCGATCGCCTGGAATTTTCAAACAGATACATAATGCGATCGCCTGAAATTTTAAAGCAGATACATAGTGCGATCGCCTGAAATTTTAAAGCAGATACATAGTGCGATCGCCATACCAAACCATAAAACTCAGCTGATAAACTGAATACAACAGTAAATTCGATTGGCACCAAATAATGACAGAGCCAAGCCAGCGATCGTAGTCTAAGATCGTGTAAATAGTGCGAATAATTTCAATTATGAATTACAGAGACTACATTACGGTCGAACCAAACAAACGCGGTGGAAAGCCTTGTGTTCGTGGTTTGCGAATTACAGTATATGAAGTGCTTGAATACCTAGCTTCCGAGATGAGTGAAGCAGAAATTCTAGATGATTTTCCCGATCTGACGCGAGAAGACTTAAAAGCCTGTATTGCTTATGCTGCTGACCGTGAGCGTCGGTTTATGACTGCAACCTTATCCCCATGAAATTACTGTTTGATGAAAACTTATCGCCTAAATTGCCGAACCGTTTGTGCGATATTTTTCCAAACTCGCTTCACGTTCGAGATGTGGGCATGAAAGCAACAATCGATTCAATAGTCTGGGATTATGCAAAAAACAATGATTTGATGATTGTCTCGAAAGATGCTGATATGCACGATCTGAGCTTAGTGTTTGGCAATCCACCAAAAGTCATTTGGCTTCGACTTGGAAACTGTTCAACTTCACAAATTGAGAATTTGCTGCGTCGGGAGTTTAGCGCGATCAAACTATTTTATGAAGATGAAAATTTATCGCTGCTTGCTTTATCATAATGCACCAATAGCTTTGGATTTGTTTCCTGGTTTTTAATAAGGGAAAAAATTATGGCGATCGCATTAATCTTGAAAAGTATATATAAAGTACGATCGCCTGGGATTTTGCAAGTAGTTATATAACGCGATCGCTCTTTGTATAAATAACCGAATCAAAAAACACCATAACAAAGCTATAATCTAACCAAATCAAAGATGTAACAATCAAATTATGAGCTTTAGCGATGTAGTTGAAACAATTAAAAACCTTTCATTAGAAGAAAAGCAGGAAATCCAAGCTTTATTGTCTCAATATCTCCGTGAAGAGCGACGAGAAGAAATATATAACAATTATCAAAAAAGTATCAGTGAAGAGCAAAAAGGGGAATTAAACTTTTCTTCAAACATTGATGAATTAAAGCAACTAATAGAAGATTAATGATTAAAGTTAGCTTTAGTTCATCCTTTCGACGAGCATTTAAAAAGAGAATTAAAGGCAATACAAAGTTAGAATCTAGATTTTGGGCAAAACTAGAGGTATTTACTAATAATCCTTTCGATCCAAGCCTTAGAACTCATAAGTTATCGGGAAAACTGAAAGACTTATGGAGCTTTAGCATGGAGTATGAACAACGAGTTATATTTTACTTTACAGATGAGGAAAACGTTGTTTTTATTGATCTTGGCAATCATGATGAAGTTTATTAGTCAATATTTCTCTTCAGGGTGCATGATTTTTATAAAGCAGTTATGTAGTGCGATCGCCTGGAATTTTCAAACAGATACATAATGCGATCTCACAAAGTTTGTAAAGCAGTTAAAAAAGCGATCGCAATATATATTCTCAATCAAACATTTCATCAAAACCAAGTTGAATTAAGACAGCTTTTTTAATTTTTTCCCAGTATACATTTTCGAGTTCGCCCAGTTTATTAGCTATTCTAGATTGAGATACAGAACGAATATGAGATACATCTAAACCTCTGTCACGATCTAAATTATTTGTTTTTGACGCTTTGACAACAACAACAAAAGGATATTTATTCGGTTTGAGAAAAGGAACAACTATTGTTTTTCGAGAGTGTAAATTACCCAAATTATTTTGCACGATCAAGCAAGGTCGTTGTTTATTGGCTTCGTCTCCTACAGTTGGATCTAGATTGACATACCAAATTTCGCCTCTTTTAATCTGCTTCATTTAATCTGCTTCATTTGCTAGATTATCTCCCGCAGTAGAGTCCCAAAGGTCGATTTCTTTTTGTTCGTCTTCATCTTGAGCCTGTTTTATGTAAGCATCTCTAAGCTCTTGCAACTGTTGCTCTTTGCAGGATTTGGCTAGAACTTCGTTAATAAATTTACTTCTATTTTGAGTTTGCGAATCAATATAAGCCAAAAGATTTTCTTCTAGGGTAATACTAATTTTCTGAGCCATAATTTTGAGCAGATAAAATAATCCTACCTAAAAGTAGCATTATTTTATCCTTTTTGGCTATTCGTCAAGAATTAGTAATAGCGATCTTCTGAGAATTTAAAAAGTAGATACATGACGAGATCTTTACAATAAATAGTTAGGGGGAACAAGACAATGAAGATTAGGAATGCAACAGAGCATGATATTGATAGAATTATCGCGATCGATAGCATTGCTACTACCGAAGAAACTAGACGGCAGCATATTCGGGAGTGGGTAAGAAGGGGTTGTGCCATCATCGTACTTATTGATGAGCGAGTAGTCGGATATGCTGTACTGGAGTATACCTTTTTCTCGTACGGATTTATATCGATGCTAATCGTGCAAGAAACATATCGGCGCAGGGGCATTGCATCCGCGCTTGTGAAACGACTGGAGGAAACTTGCAATACGGCAAAGCTATTCACTTCAACAAACGAATCCAATGCCCCCATGCAAGCTTTCATGACAAGCATGTCATATGAACCGAGTGGCATAGTGCATAATCTGGACGAAGGAGATCCGGAACTGTTCTACTTCAAGAGAGTAAAAGTGTAGTCGATTACAAAAGGATGCACTTGACTGGTGTTACGCTGATGCTCCATACCAGCACGTGATCCTAAACGTTATAAGATAAAAGGAAAATCAAATGCCGTATGTTCAAATTTCTTTGATGAGAGGAAGAACTAGAGAAAGTATAAAAAACATCAGTGATTCAGTTCATCAGGCACTCATTGATGAATTCAAAATACCGGAGTTAGACAAATTTCAAATAGTAAATGAATTGGATGAAAATAATTTAATCTTTCCGCCTGAATATCTTGGGATACCTCATACTAAAAACATTATTTATATCCACATTACGGCCAAGTCTGGCCGTACTATACAGATGAAAAAGAAACTCTATTCAAAAATCGCAACTTATATATGCGAAAAAGAAGACGTTTCAAAAGATGATATATTCATCGTATTATCAGAGAATAGTGAAGAAAATTGGTCTTTTGGACGTGGAGAAGCTCAATTAGTTAAAGAAAACCACTCATAAAATCGTTCGAGCGGACTCGATGATTCTCGCCGGTGAACTTTAACGTCCGTAGAAAGGAAATGACAGTGATGCAAAATTGGGCTTTAATAATCTTGGCCGTTTTACTCGTTAGCTGTGCTTCTCTGATATCCGCAGATGATCATCCCAAGGAACCTGATAGCGTTATTGCGGGTCTTCTGCGCGCCCATAAATATCATGAAGCCATGCGTGAGTTACCAAAAGAGATGAATGCATGGACTGTATACACAGAGGAAACGGGCCGAACATCAGAAGGAGCAGCAGGTTATATCTATTCTACTACGATGTTCCGTATTGCTTCGGAAGGCGATTCTGATTGGGGAAAGATTCTTGATGATTCGAATATTCCTTATCCCTACAAGACAAGACTCATCTTTGAGATTGTCGAAGCACGTCTCGGAAAAGGGGCGGTATGGGCACCTTGGCATACACCCATTGTCATTATTCCGCAGTCCAACGCCGTCGATTCGTGGGATGAGGTGAATCAACTGCTGAATCATGCACTCAGCGAACCAGGCGCTTCAGCAGACGCGGACAAACCGCGCCGCTGAGCTCGGTGCTAAAAGAAAAATGAAATCATTTAAGATAATTGTTGGATTTGCACTCGCATTTATTGTTTCAATAATTAATGGAATTTCAGGTGTCGGTTACGTTGTAGGTGGTGAATTTGAAATTTCCTTTCAAGCTGCTGTCGAAAATGAAGCCGAAACTGATTCACGCTGGGAAAATAGAAAGGATGATGACAAATTATTCAAAAGTCCTAAAGACGGGCTTGCAGCGTTAAGTTTGCTTTTAGAAACAAAATTTGGAAGATTTGGTTTGCTTCTTCAAGTGCTTTGTTTACTGCAGTTTATTGGAGGATTAATTGTCATTTTTCGTTCTTCAACCAAAGCAGCAGCTTTGATATTTTTAATTCTAGTAGCGTTGGCAGGCATATTGGTAGAAGTAGTAGGTGCAAATTATTCTTCAGCCTGGGGAGTAACGAACATATTTGGAATCATAGTTTCGGTAACGTTAATACCCGTTGCAATCAATATGTATGGTGCAACTATTAGAGAAAATTAATTTCAAGAGGCTGGCTAAAAAGATCATGAAAGGTAATTTGTTTATCGGTTGATGAAATAAATTAAAGGATCATGACTAGAACAGAGGCTTATTTCTTACAATTCCTAGCAATAATTGATAGAGATCATTTCCTCTGTTGTTAAACCTAAAATCGCACTCTTTTGAGTGCAGAAGAAGGTTAGCTTTTTGGATGCGACGGAAATGAGATAATCTTGTTTTGGCAAAGCCCCAGAAACTCTCAATTCCATTTATATGAATTTTATCACGGACAAATTCTTTTTGCCGGTGATGGACTCGAAAATGTTTTTAGTTACCCAGGTCAATAAGGCAATTATAGCCTCTCCAGCCCCCAGTATGGAGAACACTCTCAATGCTAACACGACCTCGTACCCCTTGCAGCGTGGCACTTCGGCAATTTGGAACTATTTCGGTATAGACTTTGTCATCTCGTTGAAAGATGCCGAAGACAATGGTTTTTCTATGTGCT
>JASJDB010000291.1 GCA_030065315.1 Xenococcaceae cyanobacterium MO_167.B52
TTCATATCATTAAATGCTCTATCTAGCTTTCTTAATGTTTGTTGCATAGCTTGAGCATTACCTGACTTGAGAAAAGGATTAGTTTTTTTGGCTAAGGTTAGCTCTGAAGATTGAAAATGGTAATTTGGATATTCAAATGGTTCGACAATGTATTCAGAATGCAATGAACACTTATTAATCTCACAACTACGAGAGTTATACCAAAGCTTTCTAATATAGAGAGCGTAGTTCCAAACAGACCTACATACGTCAAGATTGTGTTCGATTATTTCTATCTGTTTGGCTGTTGGTTGCAACTTGTAGTTGTAGATTAGATTAAGCATTACGACCTGATTGCTTAGACGATTATTCCTATCATACTATACATTTTACAAAAAACACGTCTAAATTGTAAAATGGGCTTACATCCCGTCAGTAAACTGAGGGTCTTACGCCCGAAAAGATAAACCTGATATTACTTTGAATAATTGTGTTTTGTGTTTAAGTTTTGATTGTTCTCTAACTGTGCCAAATCTTCTAATACATTAATAGTCGGTTTTGATGTTTCAGACTGCGGAGCAAGCTGGAATTTCTGCTTTAGGCTGAGATTTTACCAATATTTTGTTAGTTTAAGGGTCAAGA
Organism: Xenococcaceae cyanobacterium MO_167.B52; assembly: GCA_030065315.1. GTDB lineage: Bacteria > Cyanobacteriota > Cyanobacteriia > Cyanobacteriales > Xenococcaceae > JASJCP01. The sequence continues at coordinate 622 of JASJDB010000291.1, forward strand.
GTTATACTTTTGCTGTTAGCAAGTTAATTGTACCAATAATAAATAGTTTGGCTTGGGTAAATATCTCATGAAGTTTTTTCGAGCTATTCCCTTATTTATCATAATCTGGGTCATATATCATTTAGTTATTATCTGGGGTTCATCGACAATACTAAGTAATGAGTTATTGAAAATTCCTTTAGTTTCAGGAACGATATGGACAGTAACAGTTAGTGATTTATTGCTAGTAGCGGGATTAATTGTGCTTTATCTCGAAATTCTCCAAGCAACTTTAGCTGGAATAAGTTCGGTCTTAAATCATACTTTTTCAACTTTAGTTTGTATTGTCTTTATTGTGGAGTTTATTATTATCAGCAGTTCTAGCAATTCAACTTTTTTTCTTTTGGGTTTAATGTCCTTGATTGATGTACTTGCTGGCTTTACTATTACTATTGCTGCTTCGCGTCGAGACATTATTACTCGCGATTAAAAGCATCCATAACTGCTTTTTCTATATCCTGCCAAGGAATATTATGTTGACGAGCGAGATTAGCACAGTCTTCGTATTCTGGTTTAATGTTAATTAATTTTTGGTTATTTCCTTCCCTCCAACTAGCAATTTTTACTTTGACTACACCATATTTAGTTTCTACTGATTGAATCTCTCGATGAAGAATATTGCGAGACTGATTACGTACTCGAATCCCTAGAGTACTGGTTTCTTGGAAAATAATCTCTTGGCAAATTTCCGCTTTTGTAGGATGACAAATAACTGTTAAAAGCGTTCCCAAGCGGGATTTTTTCATCGTAATGGCTTGGCTAAAAACATCTAAAGCCCCGACTTTTAAAAGTCTTTCGCAAGTATAAGCAATAATTTGCGGATTAAGATCGTCAATTTGAGTTTCTAAGACAGTAATTGTTTCTTGAATAAACTTAGTTGGTTGCTCTGGTTGGGTTGCTGTCCCAATCCAGAGGCGTAAAATATTGGGGATAGCTAAATCTCTGGTACCTGCACCCAATCCTATTTTCTCAATCGTCATAGGGGGAGGAGAGCCAAAGTCTCTGACTAAAGTAGTCGCAATCGCAGCTCCTGTCGGGGTTACTAGTTCTTTTTTGATACCATTGTCATATACTGGCACTTGTCGTAGTTTCCATAATTCCAGCACCGCAGGTACAGGGACAGCTAATGTACCATGATCCGCCTTAACTGTACCACCACCAGTAGGCATAGCAGAACAATATAGATGGTCAATATCCAACCAATCTAAACCAAGACAAGTTCCGACAATGTCTATGATTGCATCAGTTGCACCTACTTCATGAAAATGAACTTTATCTGGGGAAATACCGTGAACTGCGCTTTCAGCAAGAGCAAGCTGTTGAAATATCTCTAAACTCCAATCTGTAACTCGTTTAGCAAGAGACGCTGCGGTAATAATTTGTTGAATTTCTGGTAGATGTCTAGCAGGAAAATGGGAATGATGATGATCGTTATGTTTAGTTGGTGTTAATAACTGGACATCAACTTTAGTTGCTAACTGGCTATTACGATGTACTTTTTCTTGCTTTAGTTGATATTCTGCGGATATACCCAATTTAGCGAGATTATCCTGAAGATAGTCCCAAGGTAACCCCGCGTCTATGAGCGCTCCTAGGAACATATCCCCTGCAATTCCTGTAGGACATTCTATGTACGCTACTTTATTCATTTTGTTCACATTGGAAACATGGCTATATTATACGAACTTCATCCCAAAAATCCCCAACAACGCACTATCGAAAAAATTATCTCTTCCCTAAGAAGTGGTGCAGTGATGTTATATCCTACTGATACAGTTTATGCTATTGGTTGCGATCTCAGTGTCAAATCTGCCTTACAAAAAGTCAGACAAATTAAACAATTATCTAATGATAAACCTCTAACTTTTTTGTCTTCTTCTTTATCTAATATTGCCCAATATGCCAGAGTAAGCGATCGCGCTTATCGGATTATGAAACATTTAATACCAGGTCCCTATACTTTTTTATTGCCTGGAACAAAATTAGTACCTAAATTAGTAATGAGTCCTAAAAGAAAAACTACAGGTATTAGGGTTCCCGATCAAGTGATTTGCCAAAAACTACTAGAAACTCTGGGCAATCCTATTATTTCTACTTCTGCTCATTTACCTGATGAAGAAGGAGATTTTCCTACTATTGGAGTGGAAAAAGTTAGATTATTTGATAGCTTGGAAAATTTAGTAGATATTATTATAGATGATGGGACAGAACCAGGTTTTGAAGTATCAACTATTTTAGATTTTACGGAAGAAGAACCAATAGTAGTCCGTCAAGGTTTAGGATGGAAAGAAGTACAAACTTGGTTAGATTATGTGCCTTAAATCCTATTAATGATATCTGTTCTATTCATAAAAACTATTAAGTACTTAGGCATAATTATTTACACATTGATAATTCCTGATTGCCTGTTCCGATGCCCTAAAGGATTCCCGATGGTCTTATACTAAATCCGCTTACCAAAGTATACTTTTAATTTAAAGCATAAAATTAGCTTAAACCCTTCTGAATTCTGAATTCTGACTTCTGATATCCGAAGGTGTATCCTTTAGGACTTCTCGCAAATTTAAAGTATTGTATCTAAACAGGATTTAGTATTATCCGCAGGTGTCCCGCAAGGGGATACCGCTGCGAGACCGCAGGGAATCCTTTAGGGCATATATCCTTTAGGATTAGGGCTGTTGCCTATTGCCTTTCTTGACTATGTAATTAATTTGGCACGACTACTTAGGCTGCTAAGAACAATTAAAATATCATCATCTATCTACTCAAAAATTAACTTAGCTATATAAAAATTAAAATTAGAAATATGGCAAATAAAACAAATTTATCAATACTTGTTGGGGTGTTCCCCTCTTTATCTCTATAATTCTATGTATAAATAAGATAGTCTCCAGACATTAATAGTTAGGAAGCAGAACAAAATACTCCAAGATTTTAATACTTTAATCAGACTATTTAATTATAATATTGGCTAATTAGAATCACAATCACTAGACCAATCAGTTTATGTTGACGAAAAGGGCATATGCCTCACTAAGAAAAGGTGTAACCTATTGGAATAGATGGCGTTCCCAAAATTTTACTACTACAGTTAATTTTGCAGGAGCGAATCTTAGTGGTGCCAAACTAGTGGGGATAGATTTTAGAGGCGTTAACCTTCGTGGTGCTAACCTAATTAAAATCAATCTAACTAATGCTAATTTGGATGGAGTCGATCTTAGTTATGCCAATCTAACTCAAGCCAACTTAACAGGTGCTACTTTGATTGGAGCCAATTTAACAGGTGCCTGCTTAATCCAAGCCAACTATTGTAATGCAGAATTTACAGGCTCAACTCTAAGTCTAGCTGATTTAACTGAATCTGATCTGCGAGTAGTGAATTTTAGTTCGGCAGAATTAATTGGCGTCAATCTAACTCAAGCCAATCTTAGTGGTGCTAATTTTACTGGTGCAAATCTAACCAGAGCCAATTTATCCCAAGCTAATTTATCCCAAGCCAATCTTACAGATGCGAACTTAAACTCTAGCAATCTGAGTAAAGCTAATCTTCATCAAGCAATTCTCTTCCAAGCAGAGCTACGAGATGCCAATTTACAGAAAGCAGATTTACAAAAAACTAATTGTATTCAAGCAGATTTAACTGAAGCGAATTTATCTCAAGCCAATTTATCTCAAGCCAATTTATCTCAAGCCAATCTATCTCAAGCTGATTTATTAGATGCTAATTTATCTCAAGCGAATTTATCTCAAGCTGACTTGAGTCGTGCTGATTTGAGTCGCGCCAATCTCTTCAAAGGAAACTTATCTCACGCTATCTTAGTGGAAACTCAAGCTCTACTTGCCAATTTCAAACAGTGTATCTTAACAGGAGCCTGCTTGGAGAAATTAAAAATCAATCAAGAAACTTGCTTCCAAAATGTAATTTGTAATCAAATTTATTTAAAGTATAGTCAACAGCAATCCCCTCAAAAACAAGAACCACAAAATTTAACTGCTAAGGAATTTACTGAGATTATTAACCGTCTTATTGGTAGTGTTGATTTATTTTTTGATAATAATATTGACTGGTTTGTCTTTCTGTTGACCTTACAAAAAATTGAAGTTCAATATAATATTAAAAAAATTTATATTAGAGAAGTAGAATACATCAAGAAAAACTCTCTTAAAGTAACCGTCGTAATTGCTGCAAATTTTGATAATAGTGATTTTCTAGAATACTTTTGGCACAAATATAATCTGATTATGGATGCTAAAGGTAAACTAATAAAAAAACAGCATCTAAACCGTAAAATGCCTACAGCAATGTACAACATTGATACTAGACATCACGGAAATTATTTAAATCTTGACATGGCAAGTCGCTAAATACTCAGCTTGTTTAAGCCAACTTGATATTACTCTGCATGATAAATATAACCGTCTAAACCTTGTGCTTTAATTTTGTTAATAAACTTCTCAGCATCAGTTCTTTGGGAAAATGCGCCGAGATAAATAAATATACCTTGGGGAAAATTAACCAAAGAAACACTTTTGACTTGTTCCTGTGCCAACTGTAAAGACTCCTCTCCTGTGTATGGCACTAAAATATAGTAGTAAGAAATATTTGCCACACCAGAACTAATAATCCCTTTGTTAGGTAAATTGGTAGGAGGAATTGCCAGAGGTAACGAAACTTTTGTTTTAATATCTGATTCCATTTTATTCCCACCCTTTACCCCCGTAGGAATACTACTTAGTGAGTTTAGGCTGGGGATAATGAACTCCTCGGCTGCAAGATTTGTCTTTCCTGCTAGTATTTCCGGAGTAGTTGCTAACTCTTGGGTTTCAGTGGGTTTAAAGAATTTATCTTTTAGGATGACAAAAGCCGATAGTATATTAACTAGTAAAATGATAGAAATTGCCCCAATACGCCAAAAATTCAGGTATTCTGCTGTACTGTTTGATAATTTGACAGTAGAATCTTTATCAACACTCCGAGAGATGCTTCTGGCTAGGGTACCTCTCTTATGGGTCGCGGTATCCTTTGGGACACGGTCAAAAAGCCTAGAAGCAGCTAAACGACCGTTAGGATTAATTTTGGGTGGATTGAACAAATTAATCGAGTCTAAGTCCCCTTGGGATGAAGTAGTCCTAGAAGCTTTTTGTAGAGCTGCTTGAGTTTGTTTCTTTTCCAACTGTGTACTTTTGACTTTTTTTTTAACTAAATGTTTTGAGGCAACACCAGATTGTTGGTTAGAAGAAAATAATTTAGCCACAAGTTTTTAACCAATTTTCACAGGACATACCACAGCATAGCCTCTCTCAACAAGAATAGGGAGTTTTATTCAATTAAGTCTCTGATATCAAAAAATGAAATTATTGCAGCTATCCTTCACGACCAAAATAGCTAATTACTTTTTGTTATTAGCTTTAATCACAGTGGGGATAGTGGGAGGAGTAGCCTATTTCAGAGCTAGAAAAGCCCTTGAGCAAGCTGCTTTTGCTCGTCTAAATGTGGCAGCAACTCTCAAAGAAGAAGAGATTACCCGTTGGTTTGAAGATCAACAAAGGGATTTTTTGCTTACTACTCAAATGCCCGATGTTAAAAAAAATTTCAACATACTGGTAAATTCTTCTAGTAAGATTGAAAAAGACCAAGCTTATCAAGTTTTGAGTTGGTATTTTCAAGAAGTTAGTCAAATTAAGCCTAGTTTACAAGAAATTTTTATTCTAGATCGTAGTAATAAAATTATTCTTTCTACTAATCCAAAGCGGGAAGGAAACTATGAAATTTTAGCTAATATTACCTATGTAGAAGAGGTTAAGTTCGGAGCAGATTTTGCCCCAATTTTTTATGTTTCTCCTGTAACTAGACAACCAGCTATTACTCTGGCTAAACCTCTTCCCCAGGGCATGATTGTAGTTGACTTGAATTTAGATCGTATCGACCAAATTGTGCGGGAAAAAACAGGCTTGGGAATGAGTGGGGAAACTTATTTAGTTGGTTCTTTAATTAGTAAAAATTCTTTTATTGCAGGAAACTCTAACAATAATCAGGACTTTCCCGATGGAATTAATAGTGCGGGAATTGATGCAGCCATGACTGGGATGAGTGGTTATGGACTATATCGCAACTATGCTAATTCCCCAGTACTAGGAGTATATCGTTGGCTTAATGACCAAGATATTGCCTTGTTAGTAGAGATAGACCAGCAAGAAGCATTTTATCCCGCTAATCAATTGGCTACTACCATCATTCTAGTAGGACTAGTATCAGTTTTTGGATTATTAATTGGGGTAAATTGGCTATCGAAACAACTATATCTATCTCGTAAACAATTAGAAGACTACAGTAATCAATTACAACTTAAAGCACAAGAAGCAGAAACCGCCAACCGCGCTAAAAGTTTATTTTTGGCTAATATGAGTCATGAATTACGAACTCCTCTCAATGCGATTTTAGGTTTTTCTAATCTTATGGCAAGGGATACTTCAGTTAGCTCTGAACAAAAAGAATATGTAGATATTATCAATCGCAGTGGGGAACATCTTTTAAATCTGATTAATGATGTCTTGGAGATGTCTAAAATTGAAGCAGGAAAAACCATTTTAAATCCTAAGCCGTTTAATCTTCATCAATTGCTACAAACAATTCAGGAAATGTTTCAAATGAAAGCTGAAAGTAAAAAGCTTTGGTTTGAATTTATCCTGTCGCCAAACCTGCCACAATACGTAATTAGTGATCCTCGCAAACTACGCCAATCCTTAATCAATCTGTTAAGCAATGCAGTTAAATTCACTTCTAGTGGGGGAGTAACTTTAAAGGCTTTAATGTGTCGCACTGATAATGAATTAGAAAGTAATCAGGCTCAACTTTGTTTTGAGGTTTCAGATACAGGAAAGGGTATTGCGCCAGAGGAACTAGATAAATTGTTCGATCCTTTTGTCCAAACTGCTAGTGGTATTCAATCGGAAAGTGGTACGGGATTGGGATTGGCAATTACTAAGCAATTTATCAACTTAATGGGAGGTGATATTCAGATAGCTAGTATTTTAGGAGAAGGTTCGACTTTTACCTTTGATATTCGGGTATTGTTGACTGATTCTTCTGAAGTTAAATCTGTAGCATCTAAAAGACAAGTTAAAAAAGTTGCCCCAGGACAAAAAAACTATCGTATTGCGGTAGTAGACGATCAGGAAACAAACCGTCAGTTACTAACAGAGTTATTACAATCGGTGGGTTTTGCAATTCGCACTGCTAATAATGGTCAAGAAGCGATCGCATTATGGCAAGAATGGCGACCTGACTTGATTTGGATGGATATGCGAATGCCAATTATCGATGGCTACGAGG
>JASJDB010000292.1 GCA_030065315.1 Xenococcaceae cyanobacterium MO_167.B52
GAGATTAACTTTTACCACTTTATTTTTTTCCTCTTCAGATTTAGGTAAGGTGAGATTGAGAATACCGTTTTTATATTCAGCAGTAACATTGGTATTTTGAATGCGTACGGGTAGAGGAATTATTCTCTGGAATTTACCATAACGGAATTCTGTCCTAAAGGATACCGCTTCGCATAAACGAGTTGTTCCATTTTCTTTAGATGAAGTTTTTGATTTTCTTTCACCTGCAATCGCAACTCGGTCAGCCATTACTTGAATATCTAAATCTTTGGCTTCCATTCCAGGAACTTCTAGTTTTAGATGCAAAGCATCATCTTTTTCAGTTAACTCGGCAGCAGGAATTTTAGATAAGTTACCGAAGTTGTCCCAGTTATCAGAAGTCAAAACATCATCGAATAAACGATCTAGTTGACGTTGTAAAGAGTTCATTTCTTGCCAAGGATTGTAACATACTACAGCCATAATTTTGGATCTCCGTGTGATTAATAGTTTTTGGTTTGTTGACTCGAAACTTCTTATGTTTTTTGTTTCGTTATTTTTATGATAAACAGTCAATCAAATAGACCCTAGTGTGGCTTACAACACAATTACAGTACAGTTTTCTGCCCGAACAAATACTTTTTCGGTAAGCCGTAATTTAGTTTAGTTATTAATTACTTGGTCATGACTAGTGACTAGCCATTAACTATTTTCACTTCCCGAACTGGGTAATGCTACCGCATCAAACCAATATGTCAAAAAAGTTTGTACCAATTGATTTAAACGCTGAGTATCCATTGGCTTAACAATATAGCCACTGATACCACGACGATAGCAAGCATCTATATCTTTGGGGTTAGAAGAAGTAGAAAATATAACTACGGGAATGGTTTGTAAATTGCGATCGCTTTTCAGTTCAGCTAATACTTCTCTACCATCAGTACCAGGTAAGTTTAAATCAAGGACAATTAGAGAAGGGCGAGGAGAGAGAGATTCATCTGCATATTTCCCTTCGTGGCATAAAAAATCCAATGCTTCTTCTCCATCTTCGCAGCGATAGATCGGATTGTGAATATTAGCTTTGCCCATCATTCGAGTCAAAGCAGTAAAATCTTCGTCGCTATCTTCAATAATTAGTATTGGTTTTTGGTTTTCTAGCTTCATCTAAATCTTTAATCACTGCAAAGTGAAATAAAAAGCACTACCTCTTCCATAGACGGATTTTACCCAAATTTCGCCCCCGTGTCTTTCCACGATTTTTTTAGCAATGGTTAAACCAGCACCTGTGCCACCACCATATTTTTTCTGACTATGTAGTCGTTTAAAAATGCGAAAAATTGACTCTAAATGCCTTTCACGAATACCGATACCATTATCGCACACATAAAAAATAGTTTTGGCTAGAGTATTATCAGGATATTCAAGCATTTTTTCGATGACGATAGGGTCATCCTGATCTAAATAGCCAATTTCAATAATTTTTTCGGTTTTTTGGTTGTATTTAATGCCATTACTAATTAAGTTAGTGTACAATTCATTGACTTGGGTGCGATCGCAATTTACTGTAGGCAAAGGGCGGGGAATCTTAAACTCTACTTGTTTATCTCTCGCACTGACTTTAATTACATCCAAAACCCCTGCTATCAAATCATTAAGATCGACAGAACGCATTTGCAGTTCAGCCCTACCCAAACGAGAATAGTGCAGTAGGGAGTTAATCAAGTCTTCCATGCGATGGGTTAACCGCATTAGGGTATTGAGTTTATCTATCCCTGCCTCATCAAGAATCTCACTGTAGTCTTCAATTAAAAAACTAGAGTAGTTATAAATGCCTCGCAATGGTTCTTTGAGATCGTGGGAAGCAATGTAGGCAAAGGCATCTAGTTCGACGTTGCTGCGGGCTAATTCTTTATTTACTTGGGTTAGTTCCTCTGCTTTTCGCAGTACAATACCCACAATCGAACTGCGTAATTCTATTGCTGCTTCAACTTCGCAAGGCTTCCAGGGTAAAGATTTTCCTTTGACGGTTTCTTGCCATTTAGCAAAGGATTTACGAGGAGACATGGTTAAAGTTCCATCTTCTTCTATCTTGACGTGTTTGTTGGGATTACCTCCCCAATCTACAGTTTGAATCACTTCTGGGCGAAACCAAATGATAAAAGTTTTTTGCACTCTAGAAATTAATAAAGCTAGCAAACCACTGGCAACAGCTTTGTTTTCCTGTGCAGCAGGATATACTTGCCCCAGAGAATTGGTTTCATAAACTACATCTTCATTAAATTGAGCCTCTAACCAAGGCAGCATAGCTGTTATAGCTTCTTCGTCAGGAGTGTCACCAATCAGAGTAATTTTCTCGCCAAAATATAAAGCAACACCATCTGCACCTACTAAATCTAATAGATGATCGGGATTTTGTGTTAAACCTGCCTCTAAATCTTGGGCTTGAGAAATAGTTTCGATAAATTGAGACTGAATGGACTTTAGCTTCATCTTATAGTCCAAGTCTTGATTGTCTTCTTTGGCTGCTAACTCAAAAGAAACTATTTGTCCGATAAACTCGCAAACGGTGCGAAGTTCATAGGTAACTTTTTTCGGTATCCTGTGATGACAAGCAATTAAGCCCCAAAGCTGCTTATTTTTCAGCAATGAGATAGACATCGAGGCAGCTACACCCATATTAGCTAAATACTCGGTATGCAAGGGGGAAACGCTACGCAACACTGACATACTCATATCTAAAGGTTTATTTGTCAGAGGATTTAGCTCAGGAATTAATCCTACTGGTTCGTAAGTAGCATCGGGAATCAGACGCAAATAATTAAGAGTGTAGAGATACTTTGCTTGTTTGGGAATATCTGTAGCAGGATAATGCAATCCTAAAAATGGTTCTAAATCTTCCTGGGCAGCTTCTGCAATTACCGTTCCTGCACCTTCTTGGTCGAAACGATAGATCATAACGCGATCAAATCCTGTTATTTTCTTTACTTCAGAAGCGATCGCATTACATAATTGATCTAAGGTATGAGTATTTTGTATTTTACTAATCGGATTTTTAACTAGTTTGTAAAAATTGAAAAAATCTACTTCTTGAGTGGTTTCAGTAGATTCCAATTCAAGGATAATTATTGCCTCGTTACGATGAACAATACCATTAAAAGTCAGATTAGAACCGTCACACTCAATCTCGATGGGCAAAGGATTAACCTTCTCGAAGTCTTCAGATAAACAACTAGAAATAGTTGCTACTTGCTCCTCTCCCAATAACTGCTTTAAAGATTGACCTAATAACTCTTCAGGTTCTCTTCCCAACATCTGGAATGTATTGAGGCTAACTTGCAATATTTTATATTCTTCGACAGAAACCGCTAATAAAACCCCATGAGGTTGAATTGAATTGGGAATATGGATCGGTTCGCGATCACATATTACTTCGCGCTCTGCTAGATCACAATCAGCGAGATTGACATCTTCTGACGTAATCTTGGTAATTGCTGCCAGGATTTCTTGAGATTTTGAATCTGAAAACATATGAGAGCTAAGAGTATTACTGGGTTCAGACTTTATATCCTCAGATATATATGATATAGCTTATTAACCTGTAAGCTCACGATAAATCAATCAAGTTGATTTGTTAAACATAGCTAAAAAAGAAATTTCTTTTCAACTCAATGTCTAATTTATCCTACTTATTTTCAAGGCAAGACATCAAGCTTGATTTTCAAAGAAGACAATGTTTAAATATCTCTTTGATAGTTGCGATCGCTTTGTCATTTAGTATTGCGCCAACAACTTTATCTCAAGATGAAGAGCCTCTTCTTACTCCCACGAAACCTGCATCAGTCATCATTCCCAGCGATGGACTATATTTTGCTGATGTAGTTGTTAGAAACCGCCCTATCTTTCAAATTGGCAGTTTACCCCAAATAGATGCTAGTGCCAGGGCAGAGATTATTAATCGCCGTATAGCCAGCTTATTGGCACAAAATGAAAACCCTGGAAAAGTAGATATTAACCCCGATAATCCCCGTAAAATTGCTACCTTAAGAATTAGAAATCCTATCTTAATGACGGTCACTCAACAAGATGCGGAAGATTTTGGCTTAACTGCTGAATATTGATATGCCTACAGATATCTATACTCTCATTGTGCGGGAATTGCCCCAGGAAATTCAGGCTTCAATGTCAAAGATGCGAGGATAAGCAAGTTTATGTTTAGCAAAAGCTTGTTTGGCTCTTGCAGTCAGATCGGTTTTATAAGCAAATTCATCTCGTGCATCGAGGGGATAAGACTTAAGTTTAAATGAACTGCCCCAAGGTTTTTCTTCCATGACGACTACTATCGGTAACTTGAGAGCTGTATATTTACTAGTCTGTGCTACCCGATAAAGGATTTTCCTGACTAAGTTAGTATCAATATCGTGAGCAAAATAAAATTCTGTAATGACTTGTGCTTCTAAAGCTCCTGTATTAGAGTTCGATATTGCTTCTGTCCAAATTTTATTGTGAGGAATGGTAATTATGTTGTCGTCTGGAGTTTTAATTCTGACCGAGCGCAAGCCATAACTAACTACTTCTCCATAGTGTTCGCCAATTTTAATGCGATCTCCCACTCCATAAGGTGATTCAAATAAGCCAACTATTCCAGCAATAATTGAACTAGCATAATCTTTAAAAGCAAAACCTAATGCCACGGCTGTTGTACCAGTTACTGCCAAAATATTTTCTGGTGACAGGTTAAGAAATAAGTTCATCAAAATTATAGTAGCAGTAGTTAATACAAACATTCGCAAAAAAGGCAAAAATTGCTTGACTCTTAATCGCCATTCTTTAGCAATCTTTTCTGATAGCCAAATCACAAGCTTATCCAATATTTTTAAAGTTAAATATGCAGATAATACAATAAATATTGCCTGAGCAATTTTACCAGTAGTAATTTTAGAAACAATATCTTGAGCTGCTTCTGCTGTTGAGTTAGCAGTAGTAGCCCCAGACTGCGCCAAAAAATAAATGCGGGTTTGAATATTCATAATAAAGTTTAAAAATTAAGTAAAAAAAAGTCTTGGCTTTTGAATTTACTTTCTACTAATAACAAAGTTGTTACTTGCTAAATATTGTTTTAATTTAGGATAGTAGGTAGGATTAATTTTGATAATTTCATCTTGTTTTTCTATTACACCTTGACGACATAATATCTGCACTCTAGCTAACACTTCCCACTCTACATCTCCCAAACTTTCAGCTAAAGCCGATATGGTTAAATCATCTTGTAATAATAGAGCATATAAGATGTATTGAGCTGCTGATTCTAAAGTTGGCAAATCTGGCAATTTAGGTATTTTGGCGACTAGTTTTTTTGCTTCGGGTTTGGTTGCGTCTTCCGCCTCGATTTTTTCATAACGGATCGATTGTAAAAAACTCTGTATTGCTACTGTACTAACTCCTTCAGAAATAGCTGCTAGACGCTCAAAGTAATTGGTCTGGTTATCCTTATCCTCATCCAATAACTGTTTATCAAGGCGTGGCTTATCAAAAATAATATTGAATTTATCAACAATTGGATTGAGCCATGCTTCTAATTTTTCTGGTTCTATGGGAGGTAATGTAAGCACTTTTCCACAATAGGCTTCGAGACGATAAATTAAATTTAAATATTCCCAGCCTATTTGACCTGCACCAATAATCCAAAAGCGATCTTTAGAACTGTCATACACTAATGATTGCAAATATTCAATTCCTTCTAAACCTTCAAGAGAACGAAGAAAACACCAGTTAAGATTGGGAATTACGATTATTTCTGGCTGCTGTGTCCCAAAATCACTTATTGTGGGATCTGGTTTTAGATAATTTTCTAGCTCAGATCTGATGCTTTCAATTGCTTCTGGTCTATTCTTTAAGGGTAATAATCTAATAGAGACTTGCTTTGACTCTGCCCATTCTGATAGAGTTTCAGACAAAATAGGTAACACGGCAGTGACAGGGCTACTCAAAATTACTATTGAGTTATTAGTATTATCAGGAGCTTCATGCCAACGAGAAAAAGTTTCATCTAGACTAGAGATAATCGCTTCTTGATCGGCGGGGTTACTGGGTAAATTTTCTATAGCATTAACTAAATTTTTTCGTATTTTTGTTGGTAACTCAAGCAGAGATCGCTCTACTTCTTTTGTGTCTTGAGCGTCTTGAGCGTGCCAAAAGAATAAAAAATTAGCATCATTCCTCAGCCAAGCTCTAAATTGCTCTAAAATTTTAGCAGCAATGTTTATTAATATCATCGTTAGCATTGACCTTATTACTACGTCCTTGAAATAATTGTTGCAGGGAACTATCAATGCTCCTAGGTCTGAGGTTATTCTTTTTTGAGGTGTAGATCACTTTTTTTTGGCAAAATGCGATCGCACTAAGTTGCTTCTATTGTCAATTTACTCTATTCCTGATTTCCTGGAACCTTGAACTTTCTAGGTCGAAGGTACTCCGCCGTCCTAAAGGATACCGCTCCGCATATCAAACGACGGAGCCTGCTTCGACTTCGTCTTAATATACTTCTTCCGAAAGATGTAATTACTAGCAGAATATTAGATATTCTTAACAATACATATCTATAATATGTCCCTTAATTAATATTTTTGTTAGCAACGATGGATAAAATCAGTGTTATTTTAATCGAAGACCATAATTTGAGTCGCATTGGCTTGTGTGCTGCCTTTAAACAGTATAAGGATATAAAGGTTATTGATAGTGCAACTAATGGCAAAGATGGCTTAAAGCAAATCAAAATTCATCAACCTGATGTTGCCCTAGTAGATATTGGCTTACCAGACATTGATGGAATTGAAGTAACTCAAAAAGTCAAACAGTATCAGTCGGAGAATCCAGACTTTAACACCAAAATTCTGATGCTTACTATGCACGATAGCGAGGATTCTGTCATGGCTGCTTTTGCTGCTGGTGCGGATTCTTACAGCCTCAAAGATGTCAGTATGGATAACCTAGTTCAAGCCATACGCAACACCCATGAGGGAAATGCTTGGATCGATCCTGCGATCGCTCGTATTGTCCTCAAGCAAGCTCAAATTACTAAAGCCAACTCCACATCAAAGTCAGATAAAGTAGTTCAGACCGAAACAACAAGCGATATTCAAGAAATTACTGCTGTAACAGAAGAATATCAGCAGATAATCGAAACTTATCCTCTAACAGATAGAGAATTGGAAGTTTTGGAGTTAATTGTAGCTGGTTGTAGTAACGCTGAAATAGCAGAAAAACTTTACATCACTGTAGGAACAGTTAAAACCCATGTCTGTCATATTCTGAATAAGTTATGCGCTGATGACCGCACCCAAGCAGCAGTAAGGGCTTTACGGGCTGGACTAGTCAAATAGTTAAAAAATGTTTAAAATTTTTAAAGAATTCGATAACATAATAATTATCCAAGCTCTGCTAACTTAAAATTTCTTTCCTCCTCCAGCAAAGATAATGTTGACTAACTTAGCAGCAATCATCAGAACCAGTCTTGTTTGAGTGCGTTATTACCACTCGGAGGTTGCTTCAGTTAGGCGCAAACTTCTAGGAGAAGCATCGAAATAAGCATGGTAACAGCCTTAATAAAGCAGCGGGAAGATTATAAACCACTAATTCTAGTGGTAGATGATGATCAAGATAATTTATTATTTGCTAGTTATATTGTTGAATTGTTGGGTATGAATTGCATAGTTTCAGATGACAGTCGGGAAACTCTGTTCCTAGTCAAAAAACTTTTGCCTGACCTAATCTTGCTAGACATTGTCATGCCCAGCTTAAGTGGTATAGATATCGCACATCAAATAAAACTAGACAAAAACGTTAATCATATACCCATTATTGCTGTTACTGGATTAACTAGAAAACAAGAAAAAACTCAGATAATTAATGCTGGTTTTAATGACTATCTTTGTAAACCTTATTTAATTGAAGAACTCCAAGCTAAGATTTATAGTATTTTGAAATCTTGTTTGGTTTAAATTCAAAAATCGC